>NZ_WOEJ01000059.1:0-512 GCF_019400845.1 Pseudomonas sp. MAG002Y
CATCAGCATGTCAGCCTCATCTCCCCGAACCACCAACGGCAATGTCTTATCAGCTTAAAACCTCCCACAAAAGTCTGTGATTCCAGTATTCGCACCATCAATCGAAATCTTATGCGCCCGAACTCGCTCCATCCATTTGTCCATCAGCGCCCAAGAAGAACCTGAGTAACGTACATTTCTCATCAACGCGTCCGACGCATGACCTTCCCCACTCGGAGCACGTGATGCTGAGCCGGTCTCGAATACGCATAATATCCCCATTCTGCCCACACAGAGTATTCCATGCCGCTCCTGGCATCGCCCATCTTGGCGTTGCCACTACCGCCCCACCAAGCTGGAATGTATTCTAGATACCGCTTGTCTTCATACGTCTGATTCGCCATGTAACAAATGTATCTCTGCGGTGTGCACATAGCAATCAAATGATTTGCCCTGTCTACCACGAAAACCCGTGTGCACCTAGCAAAAGTCATTCCCGTAACCATTCGGCGTTTCACCCTTCTGCACACCTT
>NZ_WOEJ01000060.1:0-506 GCF_019400845.1 Pseudomonas sp. MAG002Y
GCCTTTTCTGTGTGCTTTACGCTGGGCCTTGTCAGTGTCGTCTCGCTGCAGCTGTTCAGGAGCTATGAGGCGACCCTGCGCGCGGCTGAAACCAATGCTGCTAACCTTGTGAAATCCATGGCGCAGCATGCCTATGACAGTTATGAAGACCTGGACCTGGCGAGCTATGGGATCGTCGAGCGTCTGGAATGGGATAATGTTGGCGCTGGATTATCAAGCGATGATGTGGCGCGTTTGAAGCGACTATTCAAACGCCAGGTTGCGCAGATGAATCAGGTGCATGGCTTCTTTGTATATGACAAGGACGGCAACTGGATCGTAACGGACAAGGATGATTATCCCGCCAGCATTAACAACGGTGATCGTGACTATTTCATTTATCACAAGACCTTTATGGATCGAGCGATTCGTATTGGCACCCCTCTGCGCAGCCGCTCCACAGGTGACCTCGTCGTGCCGGTCTCGCGCCGGATCAACAACCCGGACAACAGCTTCGCGGGTGTTTT
>NZ_WOEJ01000061.1:0-503 GCF_019400845.1 Pseudomonas sp. MAG002Y
CACAAGCAGTGAGGATAGCTTTTTCGATCCTGTCGTCAGCGCGGTTGCATTCGTATATCCGGCCTTTACTGGGCACTACCCTGGCCATTCTGTAGTTCGCGCAGCAGGGGCCAAGCGTTCAAGCGATCACAAAGATCATCATTGTTATCGGCCTTGCTCTGCTGCAGGACTCGCCTGTTCCGACAGTCTCGCTTCTCACCACAACCACTAGAAACTCACTTCATTGTTAACCCCGCCGTCAGGCGGGCTTTATGCTGTGCCAGTTACCGCTGAACTGCCGCTCATGGCACCACACCGCCCAGCAGATCCTTACCAACTTGTTGGCTAATGCCACGGCGGCCTTGTTATGGCCGATGCGTTCAGCGGTGTCCAAGGCCCAACGCTGCAGATGAGTCAGCCGCTCAGGTGTTCGCGCCTTGCAGCGTTTAGCTGCCAATAGCGCGGCTCGCGCGCCATGAATCAGCAGAGTACGGACGTAGACGTTGCCTTTGCAACTGATCCGT
>NZ_WOEJ01000008.1:0-251313 GCF_019400845.1 Pseudomonas sp. MAG002Y
TACTCACCGAGCCCTGTTATCGCTGGCGTGTAGCATCATCTGTCTGCGGTCATTGGGGAGGTTTTGTTAGCGGTTCTTAATGCATACATATTAAATGTCACAAGTTAGAACTTAACCCGATTATGCTTTTCGGGATAGCGCTAAAAAGCCAATGTATAGCGTGAAACGGACATCTTGCGGCTTGATGTTTTCCAGACGCATATAACCGCCCTGCCAATGGCGTTTTGCCCCGGCGTTCAACGGGCGAGCACAAGCCACTGGCCGGGCGGGGCATAGCCATCATAGGGCTTGGGTCTGGCCTGAGTGGTCGCCAATGCCACTACCTGTCCAAATGACAAGGGCACTGGCAGAAAACGTCTGCGTGGGCCTTGCTATTAGTTACCGATGCGCAATCGGCTATACGTATAACAATCCAAAAGAAATCCTTTGTGAAGGCAGAGCGGACTCTTGAGCAAAGGAGTTGTCTAGCCGCTTGACTGAACAAAGTACGGGCTTTTTCCACGCTTTATTCAGAGCGCTCGTGTGGGCAGCAAGACGAAGAGTCGCGCCAAGGCGACAAAATAATAGGCGGCTGTATCAAGCTGGCTTCTGCTCAGCCGATAGCACTGTTATCGCAAAAACCATAGGGCGGTTTTTTGCCCACGAATGCTACCGGAGAGAAATCCAATGGATGCCCCGCAAGATTTTAACGCTGACGCCCAGGCGGCGGAGTTCAATTCACTCTGGTCAGCGATCGATCGCTCCCAAGCTGTCATCGAGTTCAACCTCGACGGCACCATCCTGCGCGCCAACCAGAATTTCCTTGACGCCCTGGGGTATCGACTTGAGGAGATTGCCGGGCAGCATCACCGGATCTTCTGCGATGCCGAATACGCCAGCAGCATGTCCTATCGCCAGTTCTGGGAAAAGCTTGGCCGCGGCGAGTTCGATGCAGGGCAGTACAAGCGCCTGGGCAAGGGCGGTCGGGAGGTTTGGATCCAGGCGACCTACAACCCGATCTTCAATGCCGAAGGCAAACCGTACAAGGTGGTCAAGTTTGCCTCCGATGTGACCGAGGCTGTGTTACGCAGCACCGATCATCAGGGCAAGGTCAATGCCATCGAGCGTGCCCAGGCGGTCATCGAGTTCGACCTGACCGGCCACGTGCTACGGGCCAACGATAACTTCCTGTCTGTGCTGGGCTATCGCCTGGAGGACATCAAGGGCAAGCACCATCGGATCTTCTGTGAGGAAGACCATGCCAACTCCACCACGTACCGTCTTTTCTGGGAAAAACTTAGTCGTGGTGAGTTTGACGCCGGTGTGTACAAGCGCATCAGCAAGGATGGGCGCGAAGTCTGGATTCGGGCGACCTACAATCCCATTCTGGATGCCGAGGGCAAGCCCTACAAGATCGTCAAGTTCGCTACCGATATCACGGCCCTGCAGATCAAGAATGCCGAGTACGAGGGCAAGATCGCGGCGATTGATCGTGGTCAGGCGGTGATCGAGTTCGATCTGCTGGGCAATATTCTTCATGCCAACCAGAATTTCCTGTCGACCCTGGGTTATCGCCTGGAAGAGATCGTCGGCAAGCACCACCGGATGTTCTGTGAGGAACATTACGTCACTTCAACCGCGTATCGGGACTTCTGGCAGCGTCTGGGGCAGGGACAGTTCTTCAGTGACCGCTACATGCGCCTGGGCAAGTTCGGGCAGAAAATCTGGATCCAGGCGACCTATAACCCGATCTTCAATGCCGATGGCCAGCCATACAAAGTTATCAAGTTCGCGACGGACATTACCCAGCAGGTCGAAATGGAGCAGTTGGTCAAAGCCAAGACGCAAGCCATGAGCAGCTCCGTGCAAAACCTGACGCAATCGATCAACCACATTGCCCAGAGCACCGGGGAGGCAAACGGGCTGGCGCGCATGACGCAGGAAGAGGCCGCCCAAGGCGCCGAGACGCTCAAGCGCTCCGTTGAAGCCATGGCCGTTATTGCCAAGTCTGCTGAGGACATCCAGGACATCATTCAGGTTATCAGCGACATCGCCAGCCAGACGAACATGCTGGCCTTCAACGCAGCCATCGAGGCGGCGCGGGCGGGCGAACATGGCCTGGGCTTTTCGGTCGTGGCGGACGAGGTGCGCAAGCTGGCCGAGAAATCGTCCCAGGCGACCAAGGAGATCAACAAGCTGATTCAGGAGTCCTCCAAGCGCATCACGGTGGGTAATGAAATCTCCCGAAGCGTAGGCGAAGCCTTCGAGCGTATCGCCAAGGGTGTAGTGCGTACCACGCGCTCCATTGATGCTATCAACGCCTCTACGGGCGACCAGCTGACGACGGCAGGTGAAGTGAACGAGCTGATTCGTGACCTCAATAACGTCACGTCCGGTGTTGGACAGCGTGGATGACCGCCATTATGACTGGCAGCGCATATGGGGTAGTCCGTGTCGGTGGCATCGAGATCGCCATTCCGGCATCGGCCCTGCAACAAGTGGTGCGCTGGCCTGACCAGGTACAGCCACGTCCGCCGGTAGCGCCTTACATGCGCGGTGTGTTCAGCCTGCGGGGCCGCGCGGTCCCGCTGGTGGACCTACACGTGCTGCTCGGGCTCACACCGGCTGGGGAGGACGGAATGCCCAGCGAAGTGGCACTCCTGCATCATCAGGAAGGACGTTTCGGGATTGGGATTGACGCCGTGGCGGATGTCATCCACATCGATGAAAGGCAACTCAGCGAACTGGGAACCCACAAACGTGGACAGGGTTTGTTGCCGCGCCTTTTCATGGGCGGCAGCCAGGGCGAGCGCATCATCTACCTGCTTGATATCGAGGCGCTGGCGTCGCTGCCGGAGTTGTTCATGGCCTTCGATCATGCACAGGAGTTGCGTGAGCGCGGCCGTACGGCTCGCTTCAAGCTCAAGCATTACATACTGCTGGGCTGTGATGGCCGCCGGTTCTGCCTGGAGGCTACGGCAGTCAGTGAGCTGGTCGAACATCCCCGGATCGATACGACGTTCTTTCAGAGCGAGTATTGCCTGGGTGTCACGGAGCTGCGGGGCACCCCGATTCCAGTGCTCAATCTTTCCCGTATCCTAGGGCTTGAAGAGGTCCCCGGCGAGACCAAAAAACAGCTGCTGGTCATGACAGCCAACAGCCATGCTTTTGGTTTTGCCTTTACCGAACTCCTAGCCATGATGCGGCGCAACCCGGACGATCTTGTGCCTATGCCGCGTTTCGGCCTGCAGCACCCTGCCATGTTTTCCGGGGTCATGAGCGGCGAAGATGGCCATGATGCATTGCTGCTCAACCATACGGCACTGCTGCGTCGCAAGGATATCCAGGCGTTCTCCAAGATCTTTGAAAACGCCAAGGGCCGCAGTAGCGAGGCCTCCAATATCGTGCCCAAGGCGCGATCCCGGCAGGCTTGTCTGGTATACGAGGCCGGTATCCAGTTTGCATCGCCGCTGCATCAGGTGGATGAGATTCTTCATATCCCCACACAGTTCATGCGTCTCAAGCAAGCTCAGGGACACCTGATTGGGATGATCAACGTCCGCGGGCAACAGGTCTCGCTGATCTGCCTGAGCAGCCTGATCAATTCGTCGCCGCGCGAGGCAACCGAAAGCTCGCGTTTTTTTTTGGTGACTGGCGAGGCAATGACCTTTGGCTTTGCGGTCTGCCAGATCGATGCGATCGAGACGTTCAACGATTTCGATCCCGGCATGCTCGAAAAGGGTTGGCAAACCCCGACAGGTGATTCCCTCTCCGTTGGGCAGCGGGCGCGAACGCTGGTAAGCATTGGCTCCGGCCTCAATCGCTGGCGCGCTACATTGCTGGACCTGAAGGCTGTGGCACGCGAACTGGAGGCAGAATTAGCCAGCCAGGAAATGCTGCCGGCATAGGACTGGTGCCTGAGGACGAGGTGATCGACAATGCGGCGATTACCTTGTCCGGGAGTTGCCCATGTCCATCCGCTGGATCGCCACACCGCAAACCGATCTCACCGCTCAGACCCTATACGCCATTCTCTCGCTACGTACCGAGGTCTTCGTGGTAGAGCAGAAGTGTCCTTATCAGGAGGTGGACGGCCAGGACCTGACCGGCAATACCTATCACCTCATGGGCTGGGAAGGCGATACGCTGGTGGCTTATCTGCGAGTACTGGATCCGGTACTGCATGACGGGCAGGTAGTGATTGGCCGCGTCGTAACCGCGCCCGCCGCACGGGGTCGCGGGCTGGGGCATGAGCTGATGAAGCAGGGCCTGACCTTTTGCGAGACGCACTGGGCCGGTCTTCCCATTTATCTCTCTGCCCAGGCGCACCTGCAGGATTACTACGGCCGCTACGGCTTCGAGCCGGTTACAGACATCTACCTTGAAGATGACATCCCGCATATCGGGATGCGTCGTACGGCAACCTCCTGAGATGCTCACCGGCCTGAATCATCTCACCCTGGCCGTGAGCGACCTGGACCGCAGCGTTACCTTTTACCAGGCGCTGCTGGGTGGTCGGCTGGTTGCCCGATGGGCGCAAGGTGCTTATCTGGAGCTGGGATCGCTATGGTTGTGCCTTTCTCTAGACGCTATTGTGAAAGGACCGCGAGCAGACTACACGCACTATGCGTTTTCTATCTCCCAGCCTGACTTCGGGCCTTTCATGGATCGGCTCAAGACGCACGACGTTGACGTCTGGAAAGACAACCGCAGCGAGGGCGACTCGTTCTATTTTCTCGATCCGGATGGGCACAAGCTGGAGCTGCATGTCGGCACCCTGGCAACACGCCTGGCGCAGTGCCGTGTCAAACCCTATGCGGGAATGCAATTCTTCGATTAAGGCTCTATTGCTGCGCAAAGAGTATGAGATTCGCGCTCCCGGCAGGAGCGGCCCGGAAAGGGGGGCTTATTTAGCCGGAGGCTGTGCCTTATCCAGTGCAATGAGTTGCTGTTTCCCGTCCGCAATGATTTTATTGAGTTCGGGCGCTATGTTCATCGTGCTGGCCTGGATAGCCTGCATGCTGTTTTGCATGGCAATGGGCATCTTGTTCACCACCGAGCGCTCTTCTTCAGACTGGTAGAGCTTCAGCATGGCATCGATTTCGCGCTGGTTGAATGACTTCTTATAGATGTCCGTCATCACAGGCTCTATGTTCTTCCATGGCAGCGCCTTCTAGATAACGGCTAGGCTCTTGCGCTGCATATCGTCGACGATCCTCTGTTGTTCGGCAGTCAGCGTCTTGCCTGGCAGGCCTTGCTCAAGAGCGGCCTTGAAATAACTGTCCATCTGGCTAATCGATGAGTCGATCAACTGTGAGGTATTGATCACCATCAGCAGCTCATGGACAGAGCTGTCGCTTGGCGCCGAGTCTGCCGCAAACGCATGTGCAGCTGAAAGCAGGGCAAGGGCAGCGAGGGTCTTTTCATTTCAATTCCCTCTGTACGAGTTACGTCCTTATAGGACAGCAAGCGCGCGTCTCAACACGTCGTGCGCGTAACCATAACGTGCTTAAAACGATTTAGAAATCGAATCCGATCTGAGTCCGATTCGGTTCGGCCTTTCTATGGGGTTTCCGGTGGGGGGTAATCACGTTGTTTTGGGCCTTGGGCGCCTTGAAGACAAGTGTGGTGAGGCGGATTGTTCGCATCGGGTCATCAGGCAGGCGGAGCGTTACCTCGCTACCGTGCTCAGGCTGCTCTTCCGGCGCCTCCTGGTAAGCGGGATGAGCACGGTTTTGTGCACGGACATCGTTGATCGTTCGGGTCAGCCGTTGACCTCTATGAAAAACCAGCAGGATAAGCCGGGCTTCCCGGCTCAACGGATGGGCCAGCAGGTAGTCAAGTTGCTCCCGGTACGCCTCGGCACTCTTCCAAAACAGGCAGTCGGCCAGACAGGCGATCCGCTCCCCATGACGCAAGCCAAGTGCGCTATAGCCGACAGGCACAAAGGGCTCGATTGTTTCCGGGCGCTCGAACTGGCCGTTCAGTGCAATACCCAGGTAGTTTCTTAACGGCGCCTCATTCCATGTGGCGAACAGTGATGGACTGTAGGCCAGCAGCGTAATGGCGCTTTGCAAGGTTTCCACGATCTGCTCATGCTGATCACGGCTCAGCGTTGGCTCCGGCAAGTCGGGCCCATGGCCCATGGGCGGAAGCTCAGAGAACAGCTTCTCCCGTGAGGGAGGCGTAAGCCGTGCCAGTGGGCCGTCGGAGCGCTTGTGCAGTGGAATACCCAACGTTTGCGCCAGGGCCTGATGGGAGAGTAGCCGCGTGCGGCGGGTGTTGATGACTGTTTCCACGATAGCAGAGAGGCTGTCGTTATAGGCCGCCACCTCCTGTCGAATCCAGGCGAGCGCTTTTTCGATCTCGTTGACTTCACGGTCGATCAGCGTGCGTGCGGCCTGCTCCGCGCCGCGCTTGATCTCGAAGGTCAGAATCAGAGATTGCCCGCTGATCCGTACGGCACCTGACGTACCCGCCCAGGGACCGGCCTGTGCGCCAAACCACTCCGCGTCGCCATCAAAGGGTATATCGATATCGAGTCGATGGCTGGCCGCATTGCCCTCGAAGTCCGCATGGTCATCGGTTTCAGCCTGCCATTCATGGCGACGCAGCGCTGGCGGCTCGATCCGATAGGCCGCGATGAAGTAGTCGATCAGCGAATTTGGCGCCGTGTTGAGCAGGCGGTGTTCATCCAGCGCGGCCAATGCCTCGTCGAGGCGGCTCCGCTGGTTATCGAGTCGCTCCCTGGGGTCGAAAGTGGAAAACAGCTCGTCCTGCAACACGTGTGCACTCATTCGCCTGTCCCGGTGACTACCCGTCAACATCGTCTTTTATTGGAGCCGGAGAAGGCAAGGGAATATCCCGGACCGATCGTCAATAAAAAGGGGCCATATAGGCCCCTTGCAAGCCTTTCTTCTCAGGCCTTTTTGAACTCAGCCTCGATGGCTTCCAGCGTCTTGTTTCGAGTCTCGGGTAGGTAACGGACCACGAACGCAATGGCCAGCAGGCCGAACGCGAAGAACATAAAGAACGTCGTGGAGATACTGAACCATGCCACCAGCTGCAGGAAGAAAAAGCCTACTAGGAACGTGGTCAGCCATAGCACGCCGCCGGTAAAGCCCAGCGCCAGGCCGCGGATACGCATGGGAAAGATCTCAGACAGCATCAACCAGGTCACTGGTGAGATGGCCCCTTGCTGGAAGGCCAGAAAGCTGACCGTAAGGCCCAGGATAATAAACGCGCGCTCCGTGCCTGGCGCCATGTTCATCGAGACCAGACCAATCAGCAGCAAACACGTGGTGGTGCCGATCAGACCGGTGATCAGCATGGGGCGACGACCGACCCGGCCCAGTAGCCAGATGCCTAGAAAAGTAGCCAGTACGGAGATCACACCGTTGGCGATGTTGGCTGTGAGCGCCGCCTGCGTATCAAAGCCGGACTCCTTCAGGATCTGGGTGCCGTAATACATGATCGAGTTGACGCCGGTGATCTGCTGCACGACGGCGATACCTATACCAATCAGAAAGATCTTGCGAATCCAGGGCGTTTTCAGGTCTTCCCAGCTACCCTCTTTGGCCTTGGAGTCCTCCTGCGCGGCTTGGCGTACTTCCTTGGCCTCCTTATGTGCCTGATGCTCGGCGCGAACCTCTTTAAGCGTACGCAGCATTTCGCCGAAGCGGCCTTTGGACGCGAGCCAACGGGGACTTTCCGGCATGACCAGCATGCCCAGCCAGAGCACCACGGCTGGAAGCGTGGCAATGACCAGCATCCAGCGCCAGATATGGCTACCCTCGAAAAAGTGCGCAATCGCAGCGTTGCAGGTAAAGGCCAGTAACTGGCCCGACACGATCATCAGTTCATTGCGCGTCACCATCTGCCCGCGCTTGTGCGCAGGCGACATTTCCGCCAGGTAGACCGGAACGGTGACCGAGGCACCACCCACAGCGAGTCCCAGGATGAAGCGGGCCAGCACCATGATCTCGGCGTTGGGCGCAAGGGTGCTGCCCAATGTGCCAAGGATGAAAATGATCGACAGCAAGAGGATGATCTTGCGTCGGCCACGGGCGTCGGAGAGGCGGCCGCTGATAGCGGCACCGATGGCACCGCCAAAGACTAGGGAAGACGCCACCAGACTTTCAGAAAAAGGCGTGAGGCCAAAGTCTTCCTTGATGAAGGGAAGCGCGCCGTTGATGACGCCAGTGTCATACCCAAACAGCAAGCCGCCAAAGGTTGAGATCGTGGTGATGATCTGCATCTTGCGCTTGTGGTTGGTAGGCGAGGAGCCTGTTGTCGAAGGCTCTGCATTTGCAGGCGAGGCGAGGGATGATGGGTTTTTTATCATAAATTTCTCTTTGCACGTTAAGCCGTGACGCTCATCCATCCCTGGTTGATCACGAGGCAGTCCAAGGTGCCTTGATACTGGGCGGGTCCGCTAAATGCACGTGCTGCTGCCGGGAGATTGATTGCCCGTGCGACGCTATCGATGCGTTTGGAACCCACGTTATCGAGCGTATGGGGCTCATAGGGATAGACTGGCGTGCTTGGAGAGTGGTTTCAAAAAAAGCCACTGAGGAGTATCTGCATCACAGAATCCTGAGTGAAAGGCTGACGAATTCCCAGGCGGTGGGCGTCAGTGATGGCTGCCAGAACACGGCCTGAAGAAAATCCGTAGCCGGTAGGGTAAACATCGTCGAAAAGAGGCAATTACTTGATACCGAGTCGGTATCGGACCAGGCAGGTTAGCCAGGCGGCAAAACCGCCTGGCTGGCTTGACTCAGTTAAGGCTGACCATTTCCGCCGGAGGCGCCAAAGACTTGACCTGTGACATAGCTGGCCTCGGTGGAAGCCAACTGCACGTAAAGCGGTGCGATTTCCACAGGCTGGCCGGGACGCTTGAGCGGGGTGTCGCCTCCAAAGCTTTTGAGCTTTTCCATCGTCTGGCCACCGCAGACTTGCAAGGGTGTCCAGAACGGGCCGGGCGCTACGGCGTTGACGCGAATACCCTTGTCCGCCAATTGTTTGGCCAGCCCCTTGCTGAAATTGGCAATGCCGGCCTTGGTCAACGCATAATCGACCAGATTGGCCGAAGGATCGTAGGCATTGACCGATGATGTGTTGATGATCGAAGCGCCTTCCGGCAGATGCGGAATGGCAGCCTTGGTGATCCAGAACATGGCGTACAGGTTGGTCTTGAGCGTCCAGTCGAACTGCTCATTGCTCAGGTCAAGAATCGAATCGTGGCTCTGCTGGCGCGCAGCATTGTTGACCAGGATATCCAGTCCACCCAGCTCCTTTACGGCGCGGTCCACCAGCTCGCGGCAGAATGCCTCGTCGCGAATGTCACCGGGAATGGCTACCGCCTTGCGGCCGGCCTGCTGGATCAGCTGAACCACTTCCTTTGCGTCAGGTTCCTCATCCGGCAGGTAGTTGATGGCTACATCCGCTCCTTCGCGGGCAAAGGCGATGGCTGCGGCACGGCCGATACCCGAGTCGCCCCCGGTGATCAGGGCCTTGCGGCCGGCGAGGCGGTTATTGCCTTTGTAGCTTTCTTCACCGTGATCTGGCCGAGGCGTCATCTTGCTGGCCAGCCCTGGCCAGGGTTGGGTTTGCTCCTGAAACGGAGGGCGGGGATGGCCGCTCTTGGGATCGCTCAACGGGGCTGGGTCGGCTGCAGCCTTGCCATTGGCCGTCTGAGCAAAGGCGGGGGCCGCTGCGGCGGCGGCAATCGTGACAGCCGCACCCTGCATGAGTTTACGGCGGGACGTGGAGAGGTCGTTCGGATTCATGGCTGGCTCCTGAGAATGGGAATAAGCGGTGATCGAAACGGCAAGGCAGCAGCGCCCATCGGGGCATCTGCCGGGTAAGCACCTGATGCGATGCTTGAATCGTTGTGACCGGGATAGACGTACAGACCGTACGCATCGTTCCCCAACCAAGGCAATAATGGGCGAATGGTCTGTTAGGTAAGAGCCTGGAGCTAGAGCGGATGACAGTCGACGCGGACAGGGCAGGGGCTTTGCAGATAGGGCCCGTTCATGACTAAGGGCTGAACAACAGACAGGCAAGCCTGCCTCGCGCCTGAAAGGCGCAAGCCAGGGTGCAGGGAGGCTTACAGCGTTGGGTCTACTTCACGTACCAGCACATAATGACGACCGGTTTCGTCTTCACAGTAGTCGTACACATAGAACATCTCGACCACTCCGGCTCCTGGCATGGCAGCCACGAGGTCACCCGGCTCAGGTGTAAAAAAACCTGCCGTGCCCGGCTCGGCTTCGCTCTCGATGCGAGCAGTGGAAAACAATTCGGGATCCATGTCGCCAAAAAAATCGTCGCGTGTTTCCTGGTCCCAGTCCTCGGGTACCTTGAATTCACCCGTAAACAGAATCTTGGCGTCACCCAGGTCGTCGGTATCGACCTCAGGATCTTCGTCCGGGCGGTAGACCGTGCAGTCCAGAACGTTGCTGTCGCTCAGGATGGTCTCCCGAGCAGCAAGGCGCTTGTTCGAGCCAAACGAGCCGGTGGTAGTCGTATAGGATACGGAATCTGGGCCGTTGGTTATGCGATCGTTGGGACTCATAGCACTCTCCATGGTCATGGTTCTGCCTTCATAGCAGATAAGGCGAAAATTACCGTGTTTTCCAGTCATTTTGGCGCTTTGCTGTACCGTAGAACCATCTTTTTTATGTAAGCGTCTGTCTTATGACTGCATATCAATAGGGTTTACGCCTGAGGGTCCTTTAATGACCGTTCAGGCACCGGAGCGGCAAGGGGATGACAAGGGTTGGGATACAAACGCGAACCGGCGCAGTCCAAGTTACAAACTCACCTTTCAGGGTCCGATATGACAGCGCCAGACACAGAAGAACAGGTAAACGCGCCCGATCCAGAATACGTTCAATGGTTAGTCAACCAGTCGATGCTCTACAAGGCTCGTCAACGTGCCAAGGCGTATGGCGGTCAGGCGCGGCTCTGGATGCATCCCTACGCCGAAACGCGTCCACGCCGGGCAACGGCCATTGCCTCCGTCTGGTTTACGGCCTATCCCAGCTCAGTGATCACCGGATCAGGTGATTCCGTCATCAAGACGCTGGGAAGCGCTCCGCTATGGAATGCGTTGTCTTCCATTGGCGTGCAGGCGATCCATACAGGGCCGACCAAGCTGTCCGGCGGCCTCAAGGGGCGTGAGATTACGCCGACCATCGACGGTAACTTCGACCGGATCAGCCTCGATATCGACCCGCTCTACGGAACGGAAGAGGAATTCATCGCCCTGAGCCGCATGGCCTCTGCCCACAACGCCGTAGTCGTGGATGACATCATCCCAGCCCACACTGGCAAGGGCGCCGATTTCCGACTGGCCGAGCTGGGCTATGAAGATTACCCGGGCCTTTATCACATGGTGGAGATCAAGCCGGAGGATTGGGAGTTACTGCCCGAGGTGCCGGAAGGCCGTGATGCAGTCAACCTGCCGCCCGAGGTCGTCGATGCCCTGAAAGAAAGGTGCTATATCGTCGGCCAGCTCCAGCGCGTCATCTTTTTCGAACCCGGTGTGAAAGAGACTGACTGGAGTGTTACGCCGGTCATTACCGGTGTGGATGGCAAAGATCGACGCTGGGTGTATTTGCACTACTTTAAGGAAGGTCAACCCTCCCTGAATTGGCTCGACCCCAGTTTTGCCGCGCAGCAACTGATCATTGGCGATGCGCTGCATTCGCTGGATGTGCTCGGTGCACGCGGGCTGCGTCTGGATGCCAACGGCTTCCTGGGTGTTGAACGGCGCGCCAACGACAAAGCCTGGTCTGAAGGGCATCCCTTGTCCATCGTCGGCAACCAACTGATTGGGGGCATGGTCCGCAAAGCTGGCGGCTTCAGCTTTCAGGAGCTCAACCTGACCGTGGACGATATCGCGGCCATGGGGCAGGGCGGGGCAGATCTCTCTTACGACTTCATCACCCGTCCGGCCTACCATCACGCCGTGCTGACGGGCGATACCGAATTCCTGCGCCTGATGCTGCGTACCATGCATCAATTCAACATCGACCCGGCGTCACTTATCCATGCCTTGCAAAACCATGATGAGCTGACCCTGGAGCTGGTGCACTTCTGGACCCTGCATGCCGACACCAATTTCGTCTACCAGGGCCAGACCTGGCGCGGCAGCATCTTGCGCGAGCATATTCGTGAGGTCATGTACGAGCGTCTTAGCGGTGAGCATGCGCCCTACAACCTGCGGTTTGTCACCAACGGCGTAGCCTGCACCACGGCGAGCGTGATTGCCGCAGCCCTGGGCATCCGCGAACTGGACAGCATGACCGACGAGGACAAGGAACGGGTCAAGCGGGTTCATTTGCTTCTTGCCATGTACAACGCCTTGCAACCCGGCGTATTCGCCCTGTCCGGATGGGATCTGGTAGGAGCGTTGCCGCTACCGTTCGGTATGGTGGAAGACCGGATGCGCGATGGCGATACACGATGGATTCAACGGGGCGCTTACGATCTGGCAGATGCCAATAACGAGGCGACTCATTCCGGTGAAGGTCTGCCCAAGGCCGTCAACCTTTATGGCAGCCTGACCGAGCAGCTGGCCGACCCGGACTCCTTTGCCAATAAGCTCAAGCGCATCCTCTCGGTACGCCAAGCCTATGGCATTGCGTCCAGCCACCAGATTGCGGTGCCGGATGTCACCTCGCCGGGGCTTCTAGTCATGGTGCACGAGCTGCCCGCCGGGCGTGGCACCCAGATTACCGCGCTCAACTTTGGCGCCACCTCGATCCAGGAAACCATCACCCTGACTAACGTTACGCCGGGGCCGGTCGTGGATATGATCAACGAGACGGTTGAAGGTGATCTCACCGACAACGGTGAGCTGACGATCAATTTGGAAGGGTATGAGGGGCTGAGCCTGCGGATCGTAGGTGCCTTGCCCAACACGCCGTTCGACGTGTAAGGGCTGAAAAGGGCTGCGAGGCAAAATGTATTTGCTCGCAGCCCTTTATAGATTCAATCGTCCCGGGTGAGGACTTCCAGCAGCTCGATCTCGAAGATCAGGTTCGAGTTCGGTTTGATATGTGCGCCAATCTGGCGCTCACCATAGGCCAGGTGCGCCGGCACGAACAGCCTGCGTTTGCCGCCCACCTTCATCCCCATTAACCCGATATCCCAGCCCTTGATGACTCGGCCCGTGCCGATGACGCACTGGAACGGCCGACCCTTTTCGTATGAAGAGTCGAATACGGTGCCATCTTCCAGAGTGCCTCGGTACTGGGTCGTGATCAGGGCACCTTTGACAGCTTCCTTGCCTTCGCCCAGTTGGATATCTTCAATTGTCAGTTCGTCGCTCATGGGGTGTTCTCTGTGTTCGTTGGATTCTGCGGCTTTTCAGGCGTAACCGCAGGTTTGGGCGCTGCGTCCGGCAGGGGAGCGCCTTTTGGCCAAAGCATCCAGATTCGGCCGTCCTGCTTCATATGGCCGGCCAGCTCGCCGGCATCATCACCAGTGCCCCAGAAAAGATCGGCCCGGACCTCTCCCGTAATGGCGCCACCGGTATCCTGTGCGGCCACCGGGCGAATCACGGGGCTGCCATCCGGGCGGGTGGTGGACAGCCAGAGCAGGCTGCCCAGCGGAATCACCTTGCGATCAATGGCTACGCTGTAGCCAGGCGTCAATGGAACGTTCAACGAGCCGCGGGGTGCTTCGTTGCTGTCCGGGCGTTGGCTGAAAAACACATAGCTCGGGTTACTGCCCAAGAGCTCCGGCACACGATCCGGGTTGGCCGTGGCCCACTCGCGAATCTTGCTCATGCTGACCTCTTCCTTTTGCAGCAGCCCCTGCTCCACCAGCCAGCGGCCGATAGGCTTGTAGGGATACCCGTTCTGATTTGCGTACCCGATACGCAACTGGCGACCATCTTCCAGTTCAACACGGCCCGAGCCCTGGATCTGTAAGAATTGCAGGTCCATCGGATCACGCAGCCAGGCCAGTACAGGGGCATCTACACCCTGCTGCATGATGGTGGCGGCGTCATCATAGGGTTTGAGCGTCTGGCCTTCGAGTCGGCCTCGCAGGCGTTTCCCCTTGAGTTCAGGGTAAATGCTGGCCAGATCGACGGTAATCAGGTCGGTAGGTGTGCCATAGACCGGCACAGGATGGGCTTCATCCTGCACAAGGCTGCCGCGATAGACCGGCTCGTAATAGCCCGTGATAAGGCCATGCTCGCCCTTCAGAGAGCGCAGGCTGTAGACCTGTAGCTGGCTTTTGAGAAAGTCCCGTACGGCGCGTGGGTCATACGGGACCTGCGCAGCTGCCTGACATGGTCCACTCCAGGCCTCGTTGTTCTTGAGCTTCTCGCAGCCTGCCTGCCAAGCCTTGAAGCCTGCCATAAGGTCGGCGTCACTGGTGACAGGAAGATCCTCCCAGCGGACAGGAGTGTAGGTGGCAACTTCCGGCGGTTTGGGCGGCGGCTTTTGCTTGAACTTGGAGCCGTCGTCACAACCGGCCAGCAAGGCTAATAGAGATACGGCGGCACAGGCCATGAGCCGCCAGGGGTAACGATAGGCAAGCACGTCAACTGTTCTTGTCGATGAGTGAGCCGGTAGCTTGGTGAAATCAGACCGTGACGTCAAATGCCGATCCTGACTTTCCCACCTACTGAATCATGTTGCAAAACAGTAAGGTAGGCCTGCCGAGGCTGGTTAAATTATAACCAACTCCATGCGGAAGATCATGGCGTTACAGTGCTTGGAATGCGTTCCAGCGGCATGCGCTGATGTTCTTTCCAGACGCCATTTTCCAGGGCGATACGGCCAGTGACATCCAGTGTCGGACAGCAGGACGCATCGGCTGCCTTGAAGGTGAGCCCCTGATACCAGAGGTCATCGTTTCGGATGAAAAGGCTGCTGATGTGCTTGGGAAGCTCTGTTGAGCTCTGCTTGGGCATCGAGTAATCGGCATCGATGAAATAGTCGCCGCCCGGGCTCTGGCGCAGGATGGCCATGAGCGGCCGAGTGGCGGTAGGTGTGCCGCTGCAGCCGACATCCAGCTCGTACACCGCCAGGAAAACCGATTTTCCCTCCAGCTGGTAGGGGATGATATTGCGTGGGTCCATCGAAAAGGAGCAGCCCAGCGACTTGCCGAATTGCTCAATGATAGGCGGCAACTTGGCTAACGTCTCGGTCCGCTTGGGTTCCGAGGCCTGCACAATGTAATCGGCCAGGTCAACTTTGATATCTGCCAGACAGCTCAGGGGTAAAAGTGACAAAGCCATCCAAAAGGCTTTAAAACGCATTGGGCTTCCTCTCCGTGGAACAGAACGCAAGGATCATTTCAATTGGTCGATATTGACGCGCATAAAGGGCATCGGTTCGCCCGGTGTACAACTATTGTTCAATTTGGAAGCGGATTCGCCTTTTGAAAATGCCGTGCCTGTCGATTGCTCTGTGGACAAAGGCCACTAAAACGCCCGAGCGCACATAATGCCTTGCATACAGGCTTACATACAGCGAATGTGCTCGCTGAGTAGCCTATTCATTAGGGCGTACCCTGGTTATCAGAAGGCGTTGCGCTCTTCCAGGCAATCGTCCCCACCCATCTCGAATTCGCGGCAGATCAAGGGGCGATTCTCATAGATGCTGCATCGCATGGTTTCTCGATCCAGCGCGGCGCACCAGCCGTCGTCCAGGCGCGCCATGGTCATCGAGCCCCATTGGTCCTCCTCGATAAAGCGCATGGGAACGCCGGTATCCGTAATCAGCATGACTTCCAGACGGCAGCACTTGGCCGCACAGGTGTCACAAGTGACACTGGGTTCGGGCTTGGCGGGCGGCGCAGAGGCAGGCAGGTTATGGAGCGGAATCACGTGATCACCGGGGTAAAGGCAGGCTGCAAGGTTACCGGCAGTTAAGGCCTGCTCAAAACGAAGAATGATCCATCAGGAAGAAAACTGACGGACCGCAGACCTCTCGTGTCTGCCTGCGTTCCGTCAGCGACCGATTACCGGGGCGTTGGATTCTGCTCCGGCTGATTGCCATACGCCGTTTGCCCGATGTCATCGCCCGAGGTGGTGCGATTATCGCTGTTGCGCAGTTTGGCGACGGCATCGGCATCCACCGGACCGCCCTTGTTGCCCCAGCTGGTCCGGATAAAGGTCACCACATCCGCTACTTGCTGATCGCTCAACCGCCAGCCGAAGGCAGGCATGACGATGGTCGAGGGTGCACTCTTGAGACCCGGCAGCTTGCCCCCTTCCAGCACAATGTGGATAAGGGACGTCGGGTCTTCCGTCTGCACCACGGTGTTACCGGCCAGTGCCGGGAACGCCCGGGTGTAGCCCAGGCCATCCGAGCGGTGACAGGCGTTGCAGTTGTCGATGTAGACCGCTGCGCCGCGCTTGCTTTCATCCCCTTTTACCAGCATTTCCGAAACGGCATTGTTGCGCTGATAGGGTGGGGCGTCCGGATGGACCGGTGAAAGCGTCTTCAGGTAACGGACGATTGCGGTCAGATCCTCGTCGCTCATGTACTGCAGGCTGTGCTCGACCACCTGCGTCATACCGCCAAAGACGGCCATGTCATCCGAGCGGCCTGTCTTGAGGAATTCCACCAGCTGCGCCTCGTCCCACCGGGCAATGCCTTCCTTGTGGTCATTGCGCAGGCTTTTGGCAACCCAGCCTTCCAGCGGGGCGCTACCCGCAAGGAAGTCCTTGCCGTCGGCATCGCTGAGGGCTTTTTCCTGCATGGCAATGCCGCGGGGTGTGTGGCAGGCACCGCAATGGCCCAGGCCCTCCACCAGATAGGCGCCACGGGCAACCACCGGGTCCATGCCCTGCGCCGGTTTGAAGTCGGCAACTTCCGGCGCGAACAGCTTGCGCCAGACAGCCAGGGGCCAGCGCATCGACAGCGGCCAGGGAATGGCCACGTCCTGGTTGGGCTGAGTCACCGGCTGAACGCCGTGCATGAAGTAGGCGTACAGGGCGCGCATGTCCTCTTCGGTGACGCGTGCATAAGAGGGATACGGCATGGCCGGATAGAGCGAATGCCCTTCCTTGGCGATGCCGTGGCGTACCGCCTTGTCAAAATCCTCGAAACTGTAATTGCCGATGCCGGTTTCCTTATCCGGCGTGATATTGGTCGAGTAAATGGTGCCAATGGGCGTGCCCATCGGCAGGCCGCCGGCGAAGGGTTTGCCACCGGCTGCCGTGTGGCAGGCCACACAGTCACCAGCGCGGGCCAGGTATTCGCCTTTCTTGATCAATTCCTGATCAGGTCCGGCCTCTTGAGCAAAAGCAGGCAGAGCGATGAACCCCAGGGCCAGTGCAGAGATGAGTGCTTTCATGGTCGACGTCCTCATGCCTGCACCAGTGGGCCAGGGTTTTTCAGGTACTGCTCGCGGATGGCGCGTGCCGACCAGTAGGTGAGGGCTGCCACAAGGCCTGTCGGGTTGTAGCCCAGCCCCTGTGGGAAGGCCGAGGCGCCCGGAACGAACACGTTGTGCACATCCCAGCTCTGCAGGTAACGGTTGAGGGCGCTGGTCTTGGGGTCGGTTCCCATGATGGCGCCGCCGTTCAGGTGGGTAGTCTGATAGCTGACCGTATTGAAATGCGTTCCCGGCGCCTTGACCTGTACATTGATGGCCTTGGGATTCATGGCTTCGGCGATGCGCTTCATCTTATCGACCATGAAGTGCGTCATCTTGATGTCGTTTTCCTTCCAGTCGAAGGTCATGCGCAGGAGCGGCATTCCATACGCATCCTTGTAGGTCGGATCGAGGTCCAGGTAGTTGTCGCGGTAGGACTGGTGCGCTCCGTGGGCATCCATGGACAGTTGATGGTTGTAGTAATCGGCCGCTGCCGCCTTCCACTGGCTGCCCCAATTGGGTGTGCCCGGAGGATTGCTTACACCGGCGATGGGGCGCGTGCCCGCCTGGTTCACCCAGAACGGCGAGCCACCTACAAAGCCGTGAGGGCCGTGGTCGAAGTTATCGGCATTGAAGTCATCCACCGCCACGCCATTACCGCCCGCACCGATGAAGGGGTTGGTGAAGTGCTGGTCCTTGTCGAAGTAGGCCTTGATGGTCGCCATGTTCTGGTAGGCGAAGTTTCTGCCGACCACGCCTTCGCCGGTTTTCGGGTCATAGGGCTTGCCGATGCCTGAAAGCAGCATCAGCCGCACGTTGTTGAACTGGAAAGCGCCGAGAATGACGATATCGGCCGGTTGCTCAATCTCGTTGCCCTGGGCGTCCACATAGGTCACGCCGGTGGCGAGCTTCTTGTCGTCGGTCAAGTTGACCTTCAGCACGTGGGCATCGGCGCGCAGTTCGAACTTGGGTTCCTGGCGCAGCGCCGGCAGGATGTTCAGGTTGGGCGAAGACTTGGAGTACATGTAGCAGACGTACCCGCTGCAATATCCGCAGAAATTGCACGGCCCCATCTGGCAGCCGTAGGGATTGGTGTAAGGGCCGGAGGTATTAGCCGAGGGCAGGTCATAGGGGTGGTAGCCCACATCCCAGGCGGCCTTCTGAAACAGCTGCGCTGACACCGTATTCTTTTGCGGCGTGAGCGGAAAGTGATCGGAGCGGTCCGGCGCAAAGGGATTGCCGCCTTTGCCTTTGCCAACCAACTCACCCTTTACCGTCCAGGCCTGACCCGAGGTGCCGAAGACTTTTTCGGCAAAATCGAAGTACGGCTCCAGCTCCTCGTAGGTCACGCCAAAGTCCTGGATGGTCATACCATCCGGGATGAAATTCTTGCCGTACCGTTCTTCATAGTGACTGCGCAGGCGCAGCTCCACCGGGTCGACCCGCAGATGCACACCGGACCAGTGCAAACCCGCACCGCCTACGCCATCGCCGGGCAGAAAGGCGCCGAGCTGACGATAGGGCAGTGCCGTCTGGCTCACGTTGTGGCGAATGGTGACGGTTTCCTTGGATGTATCCGCGAACAGCTTCTTGCGGATGCTGTAGGTCAGCTCGTCGATCACCTGTGGGTAGGAACCATCTGGGTAGGTATCACGCATTGGGCCACGCTCCAGCGCGACCACGGAAAGACCCGCTTCAGTCAGTTCTTTAGCCATGATGGCTCCAGTCCAGCCAAAGCCTACGATCACCGCATCGGCTTTCTGCATCACTTTTGCCATGGATCAAGCCCTCTCGCCGCGGATGGAAACCGGCGGGAAGGGGTACGCCACATCGCGCTCCACCCAATCCATAAAGTCGGCGCGGGCGCCGGGAAAGCCCACTAGCTTCCAGCCCACCATATCCTTATTGCCACCATGGATCGGGTCGCAGAAAAAGCCTTCTTTGGTGCTTTGCAACAGAGCGGCAAAGAAGGTCTTGGCAGGAAGCGGGGCGAACTCGGCCTCACCGGCTTCAAACTGACGAAGTGCGGCATCCTGGGTGCCGGTATCCAGCTCGGCAAACGGCTTGCCGTGTTGCTGGCGCGACCAGTCATCCGCGGCCTTGATGCCCAGGCGGAAAACCTGTTGCGGATTGAGCTTGAGCTGGTACCCCATCTCCGAAGGTGCATCGGGTTGGAAAGGCCCCTGCATGTACCACTTCGCCCCTTGGGCATAGGGGGTATTCATCTGCCGGTCGATGTACTCCGGTACACCAGCCTCCACCGCACCAGGGCCGCGATCATCAGCGGGAATCAGCCGGGCGACGGCGGCGTGGATAAACGTCCATTCTTCCGGCGTGAAAAAGGTGGGCTGATAGGCGTCTGCGCGGGCGCTCTGGCCCGGCTTGTCCTCGTCACGCTGTCGCTCCTTCGTCTCGGCCAGAGCCAGGCTGGCGCCGCCTGTAGTGGCAAGTGTCACCACGGGGATCAGGGTTAGAGACTTACGTAGAAAGTCGCGGCGGGCGTTAGACGTATCATCAGCGGACATGAGGGTTCCCATCAGCCATCAGGCTTTAAATGTTAGTAAGCTAAGCATTTAAGTGTAACAATTTGTGCGGATCTGCGACAGATTGCCTCATCATCGAC
This sequence comes from Pseudomonas sp. MAG002Y, assembly GCF_019400845.1. Taxonomy (NCBI): domain Bacteria; kingdom Pseudomonadati; phylum Pseudomonadota; class Gammaproteobacteria; order Pseudomonadales; family Pseudomonadaceae; genus Pseudomonas; species Pseudomonas sp. MAG002Y. Next base: position 19,955 of record NZ_WOEJ01000008.1, read on the forward strand.
CGGCGCGCCGCGGGCAGGTTCCTGATGACCCTTTAAAACGTATGGATAAGAACGTACAGCCCGTCAGGCCTGGGTATGCTCAAGCGCCTCCAGAAACCGCTGGAGGATCAGGTTGGGGCGGCGGCCCTTGCGCATCGCGGCACAGAGCGGAATGGAGTAGAAGAAACGCTCCGGCTTGAGCGGCCGCAGGACGCCCTGCATCACCCAGCTGGCGGCATAATGATCTGGCAGATACCCGATGTAACTGCCGGTATGCAGCAGAAAGGCAATCCCTTCGCGGTCCGATGCAGTGGCCGTACAGTTGAGCGTCTGGTGTCGTTCCAACGCCTCGGCCGTCAATCGATAGTTCGGCGCCACAGCATCGGCCATGCGTAGCGCCTCATCCGGAATCTCCTCATCGGGCCGGTGGAACAAAGGGTGCTCATGGCTGCAATACAGTTGCGAGCGTTCCTCATAAAGCGCTGTGTATTCCAGGCCGGACAGCGGGTTGATCAGCGGGACCACGCCAATATGCAGCCGTCCATCCAGTACCCCGCGTTCGATTTCGCCCGGCGTCATCATGCCAATGTTCACCCGCACACCCGGCCCCAATGCCTTCAGTTTGCGCAGCGCATGGGTCACGCGCATTTGCGGCAAGGTGACGAGGTTGTTGATGATGCCGATGTTCAGCTCGCCCCGCAGTTGCTGGTGCAGGGCGTTTACTTCACTGCGAAAGCCTTCCAGCGCGGCCAGTAGGCTCTGGCTGGCCCGCAGCACTTCCCGGCCTTCATCCGTGAGTGCAAACCCGGCGCGGCCGCGCTGGCACAAGCGCATCCCCAGCCGCTTTTCCAGATCGCCCATGTGCAGGCTGATAGCCGAGCGGGTGATACCCAGGGCACTTTCTGCCGCTGCAAAGCTGCCGCATTCCGCTACTGTCTTGAACAGACGCAGGAGGCGGATATCGAAATCGCTGACTTGGCCAAGCGGGGCTTTGCGAGGTGTGCTCATTAGGTGAGTTTTTTCTTGAGTAAACGTAAGAAGAATACGCTTTAACTCATCCAAGGTCAGGCTCAAGCTGAGGCTTTCGTCGGGACGATTCCTATTGCCCCGTCCAGCTCATGTCTTGTACCCCGAGGCCCTGCATGAACCAGCCCCTGACCGTATCGCCACCACTTGCCAGCGAACTCGACCTGACCCACCACTGGATGCCCTATACCGCCAACCGCGCCTTCAAGAAGGACCCGCGCATTCTGGTGGCGGCCGAGGGTGCGTATCTGACCGACGATCAGGGCCGCAAACTGTACGATAGTCTGTCTGCCTTGTGGTGTGTAGGGGCGGGGCACGGACGCAAGGAGATTGCCGAGGCGGTAGGTAAGCAGGCGCTGCAGCTCGATTATTCACCGGGCTTCCAGTACGGTCATCCGCTGTCCTTCAAGCTGGCCGAAAAGATCGCCAGCCTGACACCGGGAGACCTGAACCACGTGTTCTTTGTCAACTCAGGCTCCGAATGCGCCGATACGGCTGTGAAAATGGCCCGTGCCTACTGGCGTCTGAAAGGGCAGGCCACCAAGACCAAGATGATTGGCCGTGCCCGTGGCTACCACGGGGTGAACATTGCCGGCACCAGCTTGGGCGGCATTGGGGCTAACCGCAAGATGTACGGCCAGTTGATGGACGCAGACCACTTGCCGCATACCCTGCTGCCGGGCAACGAGTTCACCAAAGGCATGCCCAAGACTGGCGTCGAGCTGGCGAACGAAATGCTCAAACTGATCGAGCTACACGATGCCTCCAACATCGCGGCGGTCATCGTCGAGCCTATGTCCGGCTCTGCAGGCGTGATCGTGCCGCCGGAGGGCTACCTGCAACGCCTGCGCGAGATTTGCACGCAGCACAATATCCTGCTGATCTTTGACGAGGTGATTACCGGCTTTGGCCGCACCGGTTCCATGTTTGGTGCGGACAGCTTTGGCGTCACGCCCGACATCATGAACCTCGCCAAGCAGATCACCAACGGCGTGATCCCTATGGGCGCGGTGGTGGCGACCACCGAAATCCATGACACCTTCATGAACCAGGGCACGCCGGATTACGCCGTCGAGTTTGGTCACGGCTACACCTACTCCGCGCATCCAGTCGCCTGTGCGGCGGGTCTGGCTGCACTGGAAATTCTGGAGCGGGACAACCTTATTCAGCGTGTAGCCGAACTAGCCCCGCATTTTGAGCAGCGTATCCATGGTGTGCGCGGTGCCAAGCACATCGTCGATATCCGTAACTACGGCCTGGCCGGCGCGATCCAGCTCGCTCCGCGTGATGGCGATGCGATCGTCCGCCCTTACGAGGCCTCGCTGAAACTGTGGAAGGCCGGGTTCTACGTCCGCTTCGGCGGCGACACCCTGCAATTCGGCCCTCCCTTTATCAGCACGCCGGAAGAACTGGACCGCCTGTTCGACGCCGTGGGCGAAGCCCTCAACGCCACGGCCTGATTATTTTTCGTACAGCGGCGCGCCACCGTTACCCGACGCGCCGCCTTTACAGGGAATCGATATGACCACCTTGAACCACCTCATCAACGGCGAAGCCTTTGCCGACAACGGCCGCACGGCAGATGTCTACAACCCTTCAACTGGCGAAGTCATTCATCAGGTGCCGTTGGCTAGCCGCGACACCGTGCAAAAGGCCATCGACGCGGCCAAGGCAGCCTTCCCTGCTTGGCGCAACACCCCGCCAGCCAAACGCGCCCAGGTCCTGTTCCGCTTCAAGCAACTGCTGGAGCAGAACGAGCAGCGCATCGTACAGTTGATCAGCGAAGAGCACGGCAAGACGCTGGAAGATGCCTCCGGTGAACTCAAGCGCGGTATCGAGAACGTCGAATATGCCACCGCTGCGCCCGAGCTGCTCAAGGGCGAGTACAGCCGCAATGCAGGTCCGGCGATTGATAGCTGGTCCGACTTCCAGCCGCTGGGCGTGGTTGCGGGTATCACACCGTTCAACTTCCCGGCCATGGTGCCCTTGTGGATGTATCCGCTAGCCATCGCCTGCGGTAACTGCTTTATCCTCAAGCCTTCCGAGCGTGATCCCAGCTCCACACTGCTGATTGCTGAACTCATGTACGAAGCCGGCCTACCCAAGGGCGTGCTCAACGTGGTGCATGGCGACAAGGACGCCGTGGATGCACTGATCCAGGCACCTGAGGTCAAGGCGCTGAGCTTTGTTGGCTCTACCCCAATTGCTGAATACATCTATAAGGAAGGCGCCGCCCGCGGCAAGCGCGTCCAGGCCCTGGGCGGTGCGAAGAACCATGCGGTGCTAATGCCTGACGCCGACTTGGACAACGCCGTTAGCGCATTAATGGGTGCCGCGTACGGCTCCTGTGGCGAGCGCTGCATGGCCATCTCCGTGGCGGTGTGCGTGGGTGATCAGATTGCCGATGCGCTAATCGAGCGCCTCACCCCGCAAATCCAAAGCCTCAAGGTTGGCCCCGGCACCTGCAAGGGGCTCGACATGGGCCCACTGGTCACCAAGGCCGCGCTGGAAAAAGTCACCGGCTATGTACAAGATGGCGAAGCGGCGGGTGCCAAGCTGGTCGTTGATGGTCGCAGCCTCAAGGTTGCCGACTACAGCAACGGTTTCTTCCTCGGCGGCTGCCTGTTCGATCAGGTCACCCCGGAGATGCGTATCTATAAAGAAGAGATCTTTGGCCCGGTGCTATGCGTGGTGCGCGTCAACAGCCTGGAAGACGCCATCGCGCTGATCAACGCCCATGAATATGGCAACGGCACCTGTATCTTCACCCGCGACGGCGAGTCTGCACGACTCTTCAGCGACGAGATCGAAGTGGGCATGGTCGGCATCAACGTCCCGCTACCCGTTCCGGTGGCTTACCACAGCTTTGGCGGCTGGAAGCGCTCGATCTTCGGCGACCTCGCCGCCTACGGCCCGGACGGCGTACGCTTCTACACCCGCCGCAAAACCATCACCCAACGCTGGCCACAACGCGCCACGCATGAAGCGGCGCAGTTTGCGTTTCCGAGTAACGGCTGATTACGGTACGGTCAAGGGCTGGTCTGTCGGCTAGCCCTCAAGCTTGAGGACTCGGTTTGGTCACGGCCAGAAACTTGGCTTGCAGGTCATTGATCTGTGCGTGTGACACCGAGTACTGAACATTGCAGAGCTGAACGTTCAAAGTGTCGTTACCTGCCAGATGCTGCATCTGAGCGTTGCTTAGCGTCACGTCGTACGTGACGTTGTAGTCCGACTTGGTGTACTGCTGGCGTTGCACAACATCGGCCTGGAACTGGTCCGTGCCGGAGGTGATCAGCGCAGTGCTGCAATCCGAGTAGGAGGGGTGCTGCGCTGTTGTCGAGAGGCTCAGGACGTATTGTCCTGCAGCGGGCTCGATGCGATTGACGGTCAGCGATCCGCCCTGGGTTCTAGCCGGTGCCTGAACTGTGTTGCTTTCGGGGGCTGCGTTAAACGGGGCACTGATTGCACAGCCTGCCAGTAACAGAGGCGCGATCAGCAAGGCTGCCTTACCGTGTTGGATAAGCGTGTTCATGGTTGCCTCAGCAAGAAGATTCGATACGTTCATTATCGAATCAATCGCTTGATGCTAGAAATGAAGCGCAGAGATAACGACCATTGCGGAAATTGATGTTTCAGGGAAGGCGGTCGATACGTGGCCAAGGTGTTTCAGCGTGCTAACACATCCTGCAACGAGCCGGCGTCCAATGTTGGCATAATGACGGTTCGATGACTGCTTTGATCGTTTCGCCTTCACTATGACCAAGCATTACTACGGCCTTGAATGGCTTCGTTTTCTGATGGCCCTTTACATGGTGGTCTACCACCTGGGCGGCCTGTACGGTGACGCACCGTGGCTTTTTCAAAAGCTCGTCGGCATGGGCTTTTACGCGACTAGCACTTTCTTCCTGTTGTCCGGCTTTCTGCTGGCGCATGTATGCCTGGATGATCAGGGCAAAATGAAGGGCAGCCAGGCCGGCTTTATCGCGCGGCGATTGTGCAATCTCTATCCCATCCACCTGATGACGTTGGCTATCGCGCTGGGTGTACTGGCGATGAATGCCCCTTCGGCAGACGGTGTGCCGGTGTATTACAACCAGCATCCCTACGCGTCGCTGGAGGATGGCGAGGGGCTGGAGGAGTTGCTGCCCATCTCCTGGCTCATGGCAGGTGTTCATATCCTGATGCAGATTCTGCTGCTTCAGTCTTGGGAGCCACGCTTTCTCTGGCTCAATGGTGCGACCTGGTCCATTTCTGCGCTGCTGTTCTTCTATATCCTGTTCCCCTTGCTCGCACCACGCCTGATGGCGGCGCGCCGCTGGATACTGATAGGGTTCGCGTTATGGGGCGCTTACCTGCTGGTGCCTTTGTTGGCGACCTGGCTGCATGCCTATGACTATGTGACCGTAGGCGTTATCCATCGCAACCCGGTGATTCGCCTGCCAGAGTTTCTGATTGGCATCATTCTTTATCGCGCCTTGCAGGAGCCTTCTCTGGCCCAACTGGCAGAGCGCTACCGGTACTGCCTGATTGCCGTTGGCTTGAGTGGCCTTTTCATCGGGGCATGGCTCTTGCAGCAGGACGGGCGCCGTTGGTTCTATCTGGTTCATAATGGTCTGCTGACGCCTTTTCAGGGCTTGCTACTGCTTGCGTGCGCTACCTTCCGCGCACCGGAAAGCGCCTCCCTGCAACAACTGGCCCGGCGGCTGGGCGAGGCATCGCTGTGCATCTTTGCCATTCACACCCCCATGATCAGCTTGATCGATCCGTGGACACGGCATCTGCTGGCCTTCTTTACCCAGGCGCAGGAAGCCGCCAGTGACGCGATCAGTGATGCTGTCAGCGATGTGTTGGGCGATGTGGTCACCATTCCCCTGTGGAGCCTTATCCCTCACCTGATCGTAGTTATTGGCCTGGGACTGTTGATTCAACGTTTTCTGATCGGCCCCCTGCGCCGTTGGCTGGAGGCGCATTTGCCTCAGAAGTACAGGAAAGGTCGGGGCGCTTAGACGCGCTCTGTATTAGTTATAAAAAACCGTCCTTAGAGGCGGTTTTTTATAGAGTCTATCGCGCGTCTGGCGGAGAGCCGGGCGGGGCGCCGTCTTTGGGTGGCGGTGGCATATGCTCAGGCATGGCGGCGAGCCGGCCTTGGAAGTCCTTGCAGACGCCTTTGAGTGCCTTGCCGTCAGGCAGAGTAAGCATGACTGGCGCGCCGACAGGCTTACCTTCGCACACTTCAAACGCCGCGGGCGGCGGCATACGGTCATGCTAGCCGGGGGGCGGCGGCTCCTGATCGGCCAGCGCAACGCTGCCAAACAGGCCCAATGCCAGTGCAGTTGTAGAAAGAAGGGGTGCTTGTTTCATACCCGGTCCTTGTCGTGTTGTTGAGCTATCTAAGCACAGCCCTCCTGGCTGTCGTGCCGACTTTACCCAGGCGATACACAGCCGCATAGCAGGCGAAATGGCCGAAAGCCCAGTGTAGAGCGGTTTGTACGCTTATTCAGAACAAAAGTAGCCGCGTGAGGCAGATCGCTTCTGTATCAGCGCCTTTACATGGCTTTTACCTACTCGAAACCTTAAATGGCGAGGGCCTCTGCTAGCCTTTTCGCCTTTTCAGCCATGTGTATCTACGGATGGCTTTGCGCAAAATTCAGGCGGTACAAACAGGTATGTTGCAGCGGTATCTATGGAAGCTTATCCCCAAGGCGCAGCGAAACTTTCTGCTGGGTCGTCTTTCAGTGGTCGATCGGCAAGTGGTGAACAAGGTCATGTCCGGGAATGTGATTTTTCCCAAGCCGTTTGCCGATCAAAACTGCCTATTCATCCATGTACCCAAGTGCGCTGGAAGCAGCCTATGCAAGGCCTTGTTCGATGGCTGGCGACCGGGGCATCTGCCGCTGTATTGGTATGAGCAGCAGTTTCCCGAGGCCTTCGAGCAGAGTTTCAAATTTACCTTTGTGCGCCATCCGCTGGAGCGGGCGTATTCGGCATTTGCCTTTTTAAGGGGAAATGAGCCCATCGCGCGTGATCTTTCCGCATGGCGGTTGATGTCGCGCTATGACAATTTCAATACGTTCGTCGCACAGTGGCTGCATGAGGACAACATCCGGCGGCAGATTCACTTCGCGCCGCAGACCGACTTTCTGACAGATTCCCTGGGGCGGCTGGCAATGGATTTCATTGGGCGCCAGGAGTCGCTTGAGGAAGATTTCGCTCGACTGATGGATATCTTGGACCTGTCGGCGACGCTGCCACATATCAATCCGTCGCGGCAGCGGGAGGCGGGGCCTGCGCATGCCTTTTGTACGGCGCGCACACGGCGGCTGATTCGCCGGGTGTATGCACGTGATTTCGAATTATTAGGTTATGCGTGAGGACGCCGATGGGAAGCTGTATCCGGCCTTATGATCTGACCCTGCCCGCCTCGGCGCGTGCACAGGCGTTGGGGCAAAAGCCTTGTTGCCTGTGGCTGACCGGGCTTTCCGGTGCGGGCAAGTCTACCCTGGCGAACAGTCTTGATTTGGCACTGCACCAGCGCGGCCTGCATGCCTACGTGCTGGACGGCGATAACCTGCGCAATGGGCTATGCCGTGACCTGGGGATGTCGGCGGCGGAGCGGAGCGAAAATATCCGGCGAATAGCCGAGGTGGCGAAGCTGATGGTAGAGGCGGGATTGGTGGTGATCGTCTCGGCGATTTCACCGTTCCAGGCCGATCGTGATGCCGCGCGGGCCTTGTTCGAGCCGGGCCAGTTTCGTTGCGTGTACGTCAGCACATCATTTGAGGAGTGTGCACGGCGTGATCCCAAGGGGCTGTACCGCGCCGCGCGGGAGGGAAGAATCCACAATTTTACCGGGTTCGATAGTCCCTACGAGCCACCTTATGATGCTGATTGCGAAATCGACACAGCGCGCCTGTCTATTCCCGAGGCAACGCAGGCATTGATCGAATTGCTGACGCCGGAGGCCTGAGCTGAACGGGTAAGTAAGACAGCTGAAACGGTTGGGCGAAGGATGCGTTTCCGAAGTACTTAGAGGTAAGCGTATGGGTAGGGGAACGCAATACCCATCCACTGTCCGCCCTGTTACTGACGCCTGTCGTTCCGGTAGCATGCCTGCTTTTTCCAGGCAGAGCGGACGATGGAACAGCGCGGGACGTTGAAGAGCTGGAATGACGAAAAGGGTTTTGGGTTCATCCGGCCGGAGCAGGGCGGGGATGAGGTGTTCGCTCATATTTCAGCGGTACGGGGTGATCGGCGGCCGGTAGCCGGTGAAAAGGTCCTGTATGTCGCGGGGCCTGACGGCAAAGGGCGTCTGCGGGCGGAGCATATTCGTCTGAATGCAGGTATGACGCTGGACAAACCATCCATTCGACAACGATCCAAGCCTGCCAGAACGGCTTCCCGGTCTACCCAGGCACCACGTCCGCGTCAACAGCGCCATGGCGGTATTCAGGACCTGCCGGTCAAGCTCGTCCTCTTCGCGGTACTTTGCGTGTTGCCTGTTTGGGGAAGTTTGCATGTTCTGTCTACACGATACAGCTTCTTCCCGCTGGCCCTCTATGGTAGCGCAAGCTTGGTGGCCTTCCTGCTCTATTGGCATGACAAGCAGAGCGCACTGAAGGCGCAGCGGCGTATCCCTGAGAAAACCCTGCACATACTTGAGTTGGCCGGCGGTTGGCCGGGTGGTCTTGTGGCGCAACAGGTCTTTCGCCACAAGACCCGCAAGGTGAGCTATCAGGCTGTCTTCTGGATCATCGTGCTGCTGCATGAGGCGTTGTGGGCAGATGAGCTATTTTTTCACCGCTTGCATCTGTTTGACCGCGTGCCTCTGTTCTTTTAAACGAAATGAAACAGCCCGGCATAAAAGCCGGGCTGCAAGGACAGGCACAGTAAGCGATCAGCTCATGCCTAGCCAGTTAGGCAACGCCAGCGAGATCGCCGGGATGTAGGTGATGATCAGAAGGAAGCTGATCAGCAGCATCAGCCACGGCATGGCCGCGCGGATGACGTTGGCCAGCGGCATGCCTGTCACGGCGGATGTTACGAACAGGTTCAACCCTACCGGCGGCGTAATCAGGCCGATCTCCATGTTTACGACCATGATGATACCCAGGTGGATCGGGTCTATTCCCAGTTGAACGGCGATGGGAAAGAGGATCGGCGCCAGGATCAGAATGATGGCCGACGGCTCCATGAACGCACCGGCAACCAGCAGCAGGATATTGACCACCAGTAGGAACTGCCAGGGTTGCAGGCCCATTTCAACCACCCAGGCGGTGATCTGCTGAGGTATCTGTTCCGTAGTCAGTACATGGGCAAAGAGCATGGCGTTGGCAATGATGAACATCAGCATGATGCTCAGCTTGCCGGACTCCAGCAGCACCTTCGGGCAGTCGCGGAGGGTCATGTCCTTGTACACGAACAGGGCCACGAATCCGGCATAGACCGCGGCGACAGCTGCGGCTTCGGTCGGAGTGAACATGCCCGAATAGATCCCGCCGAGGATGATCACCATCAGCAGCAAGCCCCAGATCGCCTTGCGCGCCGTGGTAAGAAGCTCACGCAGCGACGCACGAGGCAAGGCGGGCAGGTTCATCTTTCGGGCGACGATATAGATCGCCACCATCAACACCACGCCCAGCAGCAGACCGGGGATCACGCCGGCCATGAACAGTTTGCCCACCGACTGCTCGGTAGCCGCCGCATAAACCACCATCACAATGGACGGTGGAATCAGAATGCCCAGGGTGCCCGCATTACAAACGATTCCCGCACCAAAAGCCTGTGGGTAGCCGGAGCGGACCATCCCGGCAATGGCAATGGAACCTACCGCCGCCACCGTGGCCGGAGACGAGCCGGACAGGGCCGCAAACAGCATGCACGCCAGTACGGCCGAGATGGCCAGACCGCCGCGGATGTGGCCTACGCAGGCGTTAGCGAAATCGATCAGCCGCTTTGCCACACCGCCCGTTGTCATGAACGCGCCAGACAGCAGGAAGAACGGAATCGCCAGCAGGGTGTAATGCTCGGACGTCTCGAACAGCTTGATCGCCAGTGAACGAACCGAGTCGGGGCTGAACAGCATGATGGTGACCGAGCCGGCCAGACCCAGCGACACGGCAATCGGAACGCCGATAAACATCAGTGCAAACAGCACGACGAAGAGAAAGATGACGGTCATGGTTTCTCTCCCTCATGCTCTTTGAGTTTCAAGGCATCGGCGGCCTCGTCGGCCAGCCCAAGGCCGGTCTGCTGGTTGCGTATGATTCTGACCAGAATTTCTAGGAAGCGAATGAATACCATGGCATAGCCGAACGGCACGATCAGGGTGATATGCCATTGTTTGATCCCGAAATGGCCCAGGTCCTCTGCGCCAATGCTGGCGCCTAGCAGAGTCTGGACCCAATCGAAACTGGCAACGGCGATGAGGCCCGCATAACCCAGGCAGCACAGACAGGCGATCAGGCCAATGATGCGCTGAACCGGCTTGCTGGCCAGCTTGACCAGTGCGTCGACACCAATATGGCCTGCCGTGCGCACGCCATAGGCCAGACCGAAAAAGATCAGCCAGGCGAACAGGGCTTTGGTCAGAGCGCTGCTCCAGGTCATGGACTGCGCCATGTCGAGGATTTTGTCACCAATGGCCAGCACCGTTTCGTTGCCGCCCAGGTAATCGCCCAGGGTATAGAAAGGTGTATAGAAGTTATTGAGGATTACGTAGGTGAAGGTCACAAGCGTCATGGCCGCCAGGAGAAAGGCAATGAAACCTTCCTCGAAGTGGTCCCAGATACGTCGTAGGGCGCTCATCGATTGATCTCCCGCCAAGCAGGGCAGACGTGGGATGGGCCAGCCGAGGGCCGCCCATCCGTCACTGCGCAGGCGGCACTGGGCTCGCCTGCGCTACAGGGGTGTGCTTAGATCTGGTTGGACGCGTCAGCGGCCTTAATCAAGTCAGCACCGATCTCGCCTTCGAACTTCTGCCAAACCGGCTTCATGGCATCGCGCCACTTGGCCCGCTCTTCAGGCGTCAGGGTGATGATCTCGGTGGTCTTGGCATCCAGAATGCGCTGCTTGTCGCCCTGGTTCAGGGCATCAGCCTGCTTGTTCACTTCAGCCGTGACTTCCACAATGATCTTGTCCAGCTCGCTGCGCACATCAGTAGGCAGACCATTCCAGAACTTGGTATTGGTGATTAGCATGTAGTCCAGAAGGCCGTGGTTGGACTCGGTGATGTACTTCTGCACTTCATACATCTTCTGGCTGTAGATGTTGGAGTAAGGGTTTTCAGCACCATTGACCACACCGGTCTGCAGGCCCTGATATACCTCGGCAAAGCTCATCTTGCGCGGGTTAGCGCGCACTGCCTTGAATTGCTCTTCAAGCACGGCAGACGCCTGGACACGGAACTTCAATCCACGGGCATCCTTGGGTTCGCGTAAAGGCTTGTTGGCAGACAGCTGCTTCAGCCCGTTATGCCAGTACCCCAGCCCGGTGATGTTCTTGTCTTCCATGGACTTGAGCAGGTTCTGCCCCGCGGGGCTCTGCTGGAAGCGGTCCACGGCGGCCATGTCATTGAACAGGAAGGGCAGGTCAAATACCTGTATCTGCTTGGTGTAATGCTCGAACTTGGCCAGTGACGGCGCAATGATCTGCACATCACCCAGCAACAGCGCTTCCATTTCCTTGCCGTCGCCGAACAGGGACGAGTTCGGATAGACCTCGACCTTTACCTTGCCGGGCAGCCGCTCTTCCGCCAGCTTCTTGAACAGAATGGCGCCTTGCCCTTTGGGTGTGTGCTCGGCTACGACATGGGAGAACTTGATTACGATGGGATCTGCAGCATTAGCCAATCCGGCAGCACCAAGCGCGAGTGCGCAGGCCAGAGCCTTGAGCGTCATCTTGAACATACCTGTATTCCTTTGTTGTGATTATTGGTGAGGCAATGAGGGCAGCATGTATATCAGAATTCGTTAATCATTAACGACCTTAGACGGCACACGCAGAGTTCGCCTCTACAAATCATAGGGCAAGCAATATGCCGAGAAACGATAGGGATCGCTGGTGTGCAATACCATGTCACAATGATTTCAAGACAGGCGCTCTAGAGCACCGCCTGGAAGTCTCTTAGGTACCATCGGTCTAGCCCTCTTAACGAGGCGGCAGAGCTTTTGCTAAGCGTTGGCGGTAATCCGCCACTAATGTCGCTGGTTGGCGGTTTTTCGCCACTGCTGGACTGCCTAATTGCGACATATTTTGCTCAGTTGTGTCGTAATTGGCATTTTTTGCTAGCTGTTTGAGTTGAAAACCGTGCGTCGATTAAAAGCAGCATTTGCGAATCAGCCCTTTTAAGGGCCGATCTTTATTTCCTAGGGGTATCGCACAGCATCAGGTGAGCGCATCGTTTTTACTGTCCGGCTGAACTGGCCTACCTTGCGCGGGACTAAGCGTCCGGGCAGTAATTGACGAAAGCCGATGATCTCTGTGTTTCCCTGTTTTTTTCCGCTCGCTGCGCTGATCCGACGCGTACAGCTGTACCGTCCTTGCTACACAATGCTGCTGGTGGTTTCCCTGCTCTTCACGTTGGGCGGCTGCGGGCAGCTCAGCCATTCCGACATAATGAACAAGGATGATTCGGCTGATGCCGGCGAGTTCTTCCAGACCAATGTGGATCGTATGGCCACGCTGGCGATGCGTGACAACCTCAACAGCCTCTATCGACTGCTGGATAAGCTGTACCGCCGCAATCCGGCCGAGTGGCGCAAGACGGGTCAGCCAACGATCGAGGCGGCAGAAAAGCTCATCCAGACGGCTATCGAGCAGAACCGTGACCTGCCTTCGCTCAATGGCCTGAGGGATATCCAGGCGCTCAGCTATGCCTTGAGTCCCGAGTTTCAGGGCGACCGGGCCGGTGCGTTCATCTATGCCATTGGCACCATGCTGATCACTGCCCACGGCGGTCGGATGGAGTTCTATATCACCGATACGATCAGCGCCGAGTTCATCAACAATGCTGCCCGCAATATCGAAAAGGCAACCTGGATGCTGGGGCAACGCAAGGACTTACAGGGTAAGCGTTTACTGCTGGCCAATCAGTTGTCCAAGGATGGACGCAACCTGAGCTTTGCGGTGGAGTTTGGCAAGATTGTGGCGCGGCTCGATCTTATCAGCGAGGTGCTGGACGAGCGTTATCGGCGCTTGGGGGTGAGCTACGCACAAAGCCTGCTATTCATGAACTTCCTGCCGGTTCAGTAATGCGGCGTGGCTGCCCTGTCTATTCACAGGGCACGCTAACCAAGGACGGCAGGATCAGCGAGGTATCAGACCTTTCTCACGAATTCCGACTTGAGCTTCATCGCGCCAATGCCGTCGATCTTGCAGTCGATATCGTGATCGCCTTCAACCAGACGAATATTCTTGACCTTGGTGCCGACCTTCACGACCAGGGATGAGCCTTTCACTTTCAAATCCTTGATGACCGTTACGGTATCGCCGTCCTGCAGCGTATTGCCTACTGAATCCTTGATGACCTTGCCGCCCTCGGAGGCTTCCGCAGTTTCGGTGGCAGACCACTCGTGTCCGCACTCTGGGCAAACGAGCTGGGTGCCATCTTCATAGGTGAATTCGGAGTTGCATTGAGGGCAGGGCGGCAATGTGCTCACTGGACTTCCTTGGTGGGCGATAAAAGCCTGACATTATATAGGGTTTTATTGGCTTTCGCTGACGCTGAACGTTAGCGGAGCGCTATAGGTAAAGTTTCTTGGGAGGCCGCCAGCGCACCATAGAGCTGTTCGATATCTGCTCGTGTATAAGGTGCATTTGGCGGGATCGGGGCTATCCAGCCTCGCGCTGAATAATTGAGTACCTTTTTCAGCTCGCCAGCCAGTTTTTGCTTAAAAAGAGGGTTACGCTGAAAATCTTCCAGCGCTTCTTCGAATAGATTGACGGTAAAACCGTAGCACTCACGGCCGTTGCGGTAACGCTCGAAGGTAAGTCGACATCGGAGGCTTGCGTAGTTCTTGCAAACATAGCCTACGCGTTGTTTGCCAGGGAGGTTATTTACAAGCGCCAATGAGTACCTGACATTTTCTTCTGTGTGACGCGCCTGCTGTTCTAGTACGAAACGCTCAGCAGGGGCACCGCGCTTGATGCAGACATGGGCCAAGGCCTCGGCTTCGCCCTGATAACCACTCGGAATGATGACGCGGGGTTTGGTTATCTGGATGATGATGTTCGCTGCCTGTGCAATCTCATCGATATGGTGCGGGCTGCCCATGATGATCAGTGCATCGACGGGCACCAGTACGTCTGCGCCAAAGAGCTGTGTGACGAGTGCGGTAACGCTATCTGAGTGCATGGCTCATCGCTCTAAGGTCGGTAAGCGTGCGCCAGGCAAGCACGCGAGTATGAAGGAAACTGTCTTTGACAGTCTCCTTCCAGAGCGGTCAGCTTATTTCATCAGCGCACGGGTGCGCTCGGCTGCCTTGGTAAAGCCCTTGAGTGACAGCGGGCCATGGGCTTCACCACCGGTGGCGATAGTGGCCGTCACGTTGAGTGCCTTGCCCTTGCGCAGGGCCTTGAGCTGGTTGTTGTCAAAGTCCAGTGGGGCGATGCAGCCAACCGGCAGGCAGGTATGGAAATCCACCGTTCGGGTGTCCTGGTCATCCACCTGCAGGCGCACGCCTTTGGTTACGGCAACGCCAAAGGGCAATACCATGAATCCGCCCAAGCCCTCTTTTCCAGGGCGCAGCTCGATGGCCAGCATGCGCTGCCCATCCTTGTTGTTGATAACCTGAGACATGGCGCAAACCTTGCCTTCTTCAGGAACGTTCCGGCAGATCACCGACCAGTCACCGTAGGTCTCTGTCGCGGTAGGCTTGTCCTGTGCATCGCCAGGCGCGGTTTGTGCCTGTACCGTAGTGGACAGGCCGGCTCCCGTCAGCAGCATGGTCGAAAAGGCCAGCGCCGGGAGAAAGCCGTTCTGTTTCATGTTTCTTCCTTGCAGTTGTGAAGAGTAATGACGTACAGCATAGGTCATTTGACCCGATTGATGCTGCCCTTATGGCGACACAGAAAGATCAGAATGCCCTTAACTGATCGCCCGACATGTGAGAGCTAAGCTCAAGATTTCTCTTTCACAGGCATATTAAAGATGAATATTGTCGGACCGGAACTGGATGCTGCGGATGAATGCGAACAGCTATTGCGTAGTCTTCCACGCTGGTTTGGAATCGAGTCGGCCTTGCTGGAGTATGTCAAGGCTACTCGTACGTTACCTACCTTTGCAGCTTATGAGCTGGATTTAATACTGGGCTTCATTTCCTTGAAGGAGCATTGTCCCGGCGCCTGGGAGGTAAGTTGCATAGCGGTTCATCCTGATAATCATGGCCAGGGTGTTGGAAGAAGGCTTCATGAGCAGGCTGAAATTTGGCTGCTTAATCAGGGCACCCACTTTCTGCAGGTAAAAACTCTAGCTGCCAGTCATCCGAGCCCTGAATATGCTCGGACACGTGGCTTTTATGAACGCATGGGCTATCACCCTTTGGAGGTATTTATTGATCTATGGGGCTCAAGGTTGCCCGTTCTGCAGCTGATCAAATGTATCCATCACTCCTGAAGAGGCATCCGAATGCCCCTCTACCGTGAAGCGACACCCGATGACATCGCTGACATTTCCAGGCTGGGGCAGCTGCTCAATGATATGCACCACCAGGCTTGGCCGCAGATCTTTGCGTCGGCTGAAGACGTGCGACGTGACGAGGCGAATTGGCGGCGCGCGATTGGGGCGGCGAATGCCACAACCTTTGTAGCGCAAGAGGACAGTGAACTGATCGGGTTCATCAGCGTTTACCTCATCAGTGAAACGCATTCCTTTTTCAATCCAATGCGTTATGCCCACGTAGGCTCGATCTGTGTGGACGAAACGCGGCGGGGAGAGGGCGTTGGCCGTACGTTGATGGTTCTGGCCGAGCAATGGGCCCAGGAGAAAGGTGCAGTGGATATGCGTCTTACCGTGTGGGCCTTCAATGAGGAAGCGCAGCGGCTGTACGAGGAGCTGGGCTACGGGGTACGGTCGGTTTCGATGGGAAAGCAGCTGTCGTCACGTTAGGCAGCTATATTCTTTAAGATAATGCCTCTCTGCACGAGACCGTTAATGAGCAGATAACTCAACCCGTTTCATCTAGCAAGGCCATGAAGGCCATCCCTTTGATGGATGATGAGTCTGCATTGAGTGAAGTGGAGCGCACCTTGAATCTGCACACGCTCCGGTAGTCTGGCATTTTGAAATCAGCCGAACCCTCCTGCGAGGCTCCTGTCAGGACTATAGATACCTTTCTGACAGGAGATGAACATGGCGAAGCTACCTCTCAAGCCTCTCAGCCAACAGGTGATAGTGATTACCGGGGCGTCCAGCGGCATTGGGCTGGTCACAGCCCGCATGGCTGGGCGTGCTGGTGCCAAGGTCGTTGTGGCGGCGCGGAATGAGGAGGCGCTCCAGCAATTGTGCGCCGAGATTCAGCAGCAGGGCGGTCAGGCGGCCTATGTGGTGGCGGATGTTGGCAAGGAAGAGGATGTTTCCCGCATTGCTGAGCAGGCTATCGAGACGTTTGGCGATATCGATACCTGGGTCAATAACGCTGGCGTTTCCATTTTTGGCGATTGCCTGGAAGTGACCATCGAAGACATGAAGCGCATGTTCGACACTAATTTCTGGGGTGTCGTCTACGGTTCGCGTCTGGCGGCCAGTTATTTCATCAAGCGTGGCGGCCCGGGTGCGATCATCAATGTGGGCAGCTTTTTCGGTGATCGGGCAACGCCGGTCCAGTCGACCTATTCGACCAGCAAGCACGCCCTGCACGGTTGGACCGATGCCCTGCGCATGGAGCTGGAACACAAGCAGTACCCCGTCTCGGTCACGCTGGTGCATCCGGCGCGAATCGATACGCCCTATAACGAGCACGCCCGTAGCTATATGCCCAACCAGCCGGCACATCGGGGCATGATCTATCCCCCGGAGGCGGTGGCCGAGGCTATTTTGTTCGCTGCGGAAAATTCCAAACGGGATATGTTCGTGGGCAGCGAGGCCAAGGTTCTGGCATGGCTGTCGGCGCTGTCGCCACGGCTGACCGATAAGCTGATGAACAAGATCATGTACCACTCCCAGTATGCCGACCGGCCCTCCCGTAGCCGGGAAGACAATGCCTTGTACGAGCCGGGTTATGGGCTGCATGAGCGTGGTACGCACCAGGGCTGCTCGTATCGCTCGCGCAGCTATTACGTGAAAATGTCCAAACACCCGGTGGTGTCATCGGTGGCGATTGCAGGATTGGGACTGATGGCGCTGAGGCTGATGAAGCGCTCGTAAAACTTTCCGGCAGAGGTTCAAGGCTTCTGCCGGGTATTAAGCACCAACGCGATACCGCCCAGCACAGCCAGGGCGGTGAGCAACAGGCGTAACGTCAGGGCTTCGCCCAACAGCAGCGCGCCAGCCAGGGCCGTCAGTACCGGTACGCTGAGCTGTACCGTAGCGGCTTGCAATGAGCCCAGCCCTCGCAGGGCGGTATACCAGAGCGCATATCCCACTCCCGAGGTAACGGCACCCGAGAGTACGGCGTAGAGCACTCCCATCAGATCCGAATGGCTATAGGCAATCGAGGCCAGGCTGATGAGCAGTGCTGGAACAGACGCCAGCAGAAAGTTGCCTGCAGTGGCAGCCAGCGGGCTGGTAACCCCTCGGCCCTTGAGAGAGTAGAGCCCCCAGGCTACGCCGGATGCCAGCATCAACAGCGCACCCGTCAACGAAGGCGCGGTCGCACCGGGCAGGAGCAGGACGACTAGCCCACCTAACGCAAGAAGCAGCCCTGCCGTCGCCCAACGGTTCAGCCGCTCGCCACGTAGCAGCCCGTGGCTGATCATGGTGACCTGCACTGCCCCAAAGAGCAGCAGTGCACCTGTACCTGCCTCCAGATGCGTATAGGCAAAGGAAAAGGCCGCCGCGTAGATAAAGAGATAGATTGCCGAAGGCCAGTTGCCGGCCGGTTTGCCGTTCTGCTGGCGTAGTAGAAGCCACAGCACGAGTGCGCCTGAAAAAATGCGTAGCGTTGTAAAACTGGCCGGGTCGATTTCAGCGTGCTTGAGCGCCAGACGGCAAAGCAGGGAGTTGCCCGCAAAGGCCAGCATGGCCAGCGCGGTGAAAGTCAGTGTGCGTATTGTTGTAGGCATGCGTGTTCTGCATCAGAAGACGTGCCCAGAGTGTAGGCTGAATTGGCAGGTGTGAAAGCGGATTGCGCGATTAAGGTTTGAGCAGTAGCGGAGCAGCCTGAGCTGCCCCGCCTCAGCATCAGGCCTGTGCCGCCTTCAGTGTCGCCATGTCGATGACGAAGCGGTATTTCACGTCGCCCTTGATCATGCGTTCGTAGGCGTCGTTGATGTTGCGGATATCCAGCATCTCGATATCGCAGGTAATGCCATGCTCGGCGCAGAAATCCAGCACTTCCTGGGTTTCCGCCATTCCGCCGATGAGCGAGCCGGCAATGATACGACGCTTCATGACAAGGTTGCCTGCATGAACGGCGGGCTCGATGGGCTCGATCAGGCCGACCAGGATATGCACACCGTCAAAGCGTAGGGTTTCGAGGTAGGGATTCAAATCATGCTGCACCGGAATGGTGTCGAGCAGGAAGTCGAAACGACCGGCTGCGGCCTTCATCTGGGCCTCGTCGGTAGAAATGATTACATGGTCTGCGCCCTGACGCTTGGCCTCGTCCACCTTGGTTAGCGAGCGGGTAAATACGGTGACTTCCGCGCCCATGGCCTTGGCGAACTTGATGCCCATGTGGCCCAGGCCGCCCATGCCCAGTACGCCTACCTTGTCACCCGCCTTTACACCGTAGTGCTTGAGCGGCGAATAAGTGGTGATACCGGCGCACAAGATAGGTGCTGCGGAAGCCAGATCCAGCTTTTCAGGAATGCTCACAACGAAGCGATCGCTGACCACGATGCTGTCGGAGTAGCCACCCATGGTATTGCTGCCATCCACGCGATCCGGGGAAGCGTAGGTCATGGTAGGACCTTCCAGGCAATACTGCTCAAGATCCTTCTGGCATGCTTCGCAATGACGGCAGGAGTCGACCATACAGCCTACGCCAACCAGATCGCCCACCTTGTAGCGGCTGACATCAGCGCCCACAGCGGTCACCTTGCCTACGATTTCGTGGCCGGGCATCAGCGGATACACCGCAATTCCCCATTCGTTACGGGCCTGATGGATATCGGAGTGGCACACACCACAGTACAGGATCTCAATGGCTACATCGTCGTTGCGCGTAGCACGGCGCACAAAGGTGTGCGGGACAAGAGGGGTGGTAGGCGACAGGGCGGCATAGCCGAATGCTTTGGTCATATAGAGCCTCACAAGACAAAAGATAGCGCTTCGAATCTGGCGACTGCCTGGCATAGGCAACGCACATCACCGTTGGGCGATGGCAGGCGCCGCATCAGACTCATCGAAAAGGGGGGAGGCCTATTGTGAGGAATCGGTGAGGACAGGTCATGACGATTCCTCCTGAGCTTATGCCTATTTCTCCAGCATGTAGGTGTTATAGGCTCTTTACCTTTCTGTTTTTGCGATTATGGTAATGCCTGTTTCTCTTGCCGATGCCGTTTCCATGCAGCTGACCCGCCATCTCGATGCCAATGCCACCCTGGTTTCCCTGATCCAGCCACTTGCCACGCGCGAAGGGTTTTTGCCAACGCCTATGGAGCAGGTTCGAATCGTGACGGCGCGCAGCAATGTGTCGCGATCGCCTCAGATCTACGAGCCCAGCCTGATGGTGGTGGCGCAAGGCAGCAAGCTGGCCTATCTCGGCGAGCGAACCCTGGAATACGGTGCCGGCCATTACCTCGTCCAGGCGCTGCCCGTGCCGTTCGAGTGTGAGACGTTCGCAACACCTGAGGCCCCCTTACTGGGAGTGTCCATTGGCATTGACCGAAGCGTATTGGGCGAGCTGGTGCTGGCGATGGGACCGGAAGAGGTTCAGCCGGCCCGTGTGCAGACGCCAGAGTCCATGGTGTCTTCCCCACTCGACACCGCCATGCGGGAGGCGGTGGAGCGACTGCTGCGGTGCCTGCACGATCCGCTGGAATGCCGGATCTTGGGCGCGATGCGCCTGCGCGAGGTCTTGTTCGTGGCGTTGCGAGGGCCGCAGGGCGGGGCACTGAAGGCACTGGTCGAGCAGCGGGGGCAGTTTGCCCGGATCGCGGCCTCGTTGACGTATCTGCATCACCACTACGCCGAGCCGCTGAACGTCGATCAGCTGGCCCGCTGCGCCAACATGAGCACGTCGGCGTTTCATGAGCACTTCAAACGCAGCACCCTGGTGTCACCTGTGCAGTACTTGAAGCGGCTGCGGCTGATCAAGGCACAGCAACTGCTCGTGGCTCAGCGGTTCAATGTCGCCCAGGTAGCGCTCCAGGTTGGCTACCAGAGTGCGTCCCAGTTCAGTCGCGAGTACAAACGTTACTTCGACCACAGTCCGGCGGCCGAGCGCCATGAGCATCCATCTGCCGAGGCCGCCTCGTAAGGCGTGTCAGCTGACGGGGCGGCGAGCGGTAAACAGCGCCACCTTGCCTTCTACAGTGATATCCACCTGCTCAAAATGAGCGCTTAAAGCGCTTTTCAATCCTGGCACGTCGTCGTGACGGTTGGAAAAGATGCCCTTGCGGTTATAGACATTCATCAGTGTGCGTCCGAACCCGTTATGCCCGGCTCGGTCGCCCAGGATGGTTGCTCCAAACAAGACGCCCTCAGACTTCAAGTGTGGCTTCAGGTTGGCAAAAACGTGCGCCTTGTCAGTCAGGGTGCCTGGAAGGCAATGCAACAGATAGAAAAGTGAGATGGAATCGAACTGAGCGGGCACAGGCCAGGGCTGCATGACGTCATGCCGCACGGTTCGTGTCGACACGCGGCTCACCCTGCGCTTGGCAGCAGCAAGGCTGCTGGTATTGAGGTCCATCAGCGTGATATCAGCGGTGTCTGGCAGATCTGCCTTTGCCAGATAAAAACCGGTCCCCACGCCAACGTCCAGATGCTGCGTACCGACATGACGCTTGAAGAACGGTAATAGAACATCCCGTGTACCGCATTGCCAGGCAAAGCGGTTGGAAATTCCCAGCACCCAGACGTCATACAGGGCCAGGGTCAAGGGAGAATAGACTGCAGCGCCAGACTCTGTATCGATGTTCATCGGTACGGCTCGCCTTGAAGGAGAGCCTGAGCCTAGCCGCGGTCTGGCAGAACGACAACTCCCGGTATCCAGCGACGGAACCTGGTTCCGTTTCGTTTGTGGCGAGGCCGGTCTGGTCTTGACCGACCGTTTTTCAGCAACCCCTCTGGTAGGGCCATCTATACCTACCAGGTGCCGGCCCCTGTCGACTCAGGCAGTGTCAACTCGCCCTTGTCCTTGAACCGTACCGTTCCCAAAAGGCCCCCTGCCAGCTTGCCGTGGATGGTATAGGGCACGCTCTTGGTAGGCGTATGCTCGGCAAAGCCCCAGAACTGGCGTACGGCCGAGAAAGCCGAGACGGTAACCGGAACGGTCAGTACCGTCTCGCCATACCGGGGTACGCTGCCGCTCTGGCTGCTAACACCGCTGGCCAGCGGCTGGCCGTTGATGTCCATATCTAGCGCCAGGCCGTTGTAGTCGATGGCTGTATCGTTTGGGTTCTGCACACGCAGCTTCACATTGAAGCGCATTTCCAGCCCTTGTCCTGGCAGCGGCTCGATGCCTGCCACGGCAATTCGCAACGGATCCCGCTGGCCCAGGGTGCTACAGGCTGCAAGACCCAGTAGAAACAAGGCGCCGATCAACAGGCGAGCGCAAGTGCGGTAGGCAGATAACAACATGAAAAGGCTCCGGTCGGCGATACATCACGATACAGGTGGGACCGGTCATTGGTCGCTTCTACTCCTCGTTCACGGGGCGATATCGCAAAAGCGTGAACCAGCAAGCCTCGAACCTTTGTGCAGACTCGAGGCGCGCCGGGCTAAAGGGCAGCCGGTAAAGCGTTCTGACGCGCACGAAGGTTTTGCGCCACGCAGGCACCGATCACGAGTATCACCAGAATGGCGCCCAGGATGGCAGAGGAGCCGACCGTACCCAAATCCAGACCACCCTTGTCATGCGCCTTGGTCAGGAAGTCGCCCAGCGTGGCGCCAAACGGACGGGTGAGAATAAACGCCATCCAGAACAGTAGAACAGTCGAGAGGCGAGTGAAAAAGTGGGCCAGTACGATCACACCGATAATGCTGCCAATCAGCAGCGCTCCCCCCGCAAAACCCAGGCCCGAGTCGTCGGCCAAGTAGTCACCCAGGGCGGTACCCAGCGTGTTAGAGAACAGAATCGTAACCCAGTAGAACAGCTCGGCGTTGAAGGTATGTATCCTGTCGACCGAGAACGATGTACCGCTCAGGCGCCACAGCACGAAAATTGCGATTAGGATCGTGATCAGCACGGCCGAGCCGGTGGCGTAGCCCAGGTCCAGGGTTCGATCCATAAAGTCGGACATGGTCGTGCCTGCCGTGCTGGTCGACAGGATCACCGCCCAATACAGCGGGGGGATGTAGCGTTTGACTGATAGCTGAGCAACCAAGGTGACCACAAACGCACTGATCAGAATCAGCGAACTCAAGGCATAGCCTACATCCAGGGTCATCGACAGCAGGTCACCGGCCGTCTCGCCCAATGTCGTGGCGCAGATTTTCATGACCCAGAATGCAAGGGTGATCTGTGGAAGTTTGTTCATTGTTGTTCCCTGCTCAAGGGCTTGATGGGGGAGAGAAAGCTGAGCGCATGGATGGCACTTCAGAGGCCCTAAGGTGCAGGGGAGCAGGTCAAAAATCGGTCAAAAGCACATCAACGATTCGTGTAACAGAATATTTCGATGTCAACTCAGTCGTATTCTGCCGGTTCATGCTCGCCGAGCAGACGTCGCTGTCGGGGCGTACAGGCATCCAGCACCGCCGGATTGAACTGCCAGGCGAGGTAAGGTGAGAACTTCTGAGCCACCATGCGCCGACCATAATGAATCTGGAGAAGATAGCGGGTCCGGTCACGGGTGCGGTTGCGGCTGCCGGCATGCCACAGCTCGCTGCGCAGAAACAGCACGTCGCCCGGCTGGCAGAGCACCGGCTGCGCCTCCCGGCCTTGCCAGTTTGTCTCGCCTTCCAATGGTTTACGACCTGCGCGGTGGCTGCCTGGAATGACCAGCGTCGGGCACAGGTCCGCGGTGATCTCATCCAGATAGACCTGGGCGGTACAGATCTGCATGGGCAGTTCAAATGTCGGGTCTGCCAGCAGGGACCGGGGCAGTGTCATCGCCAGGTAATCCACGTGCAGGTCTGCGCCGATAAAGCCGGGGTGGCAGCGCCAGGCTGTCTGCCCAATGATATGGCAATCTTCGCCTAGGGACGCTTCGGCCAGTTCGATCACGCCGGGCAGATCCAGGTAAGGCAGCCATACGGGATCGCGATTGAAAACGCATTTGTAATGGTCAACGAGACCGGTGTAGTCCCAGTGGATGGCCTCCAGCTGATCAATGGCCGCGCGGACTTCGTCGACCAGAGCGGGACTCAGCACACCATGCAGCAAGACGAAACCCTGTTCGTGCATGGCCTGCAGGCGATGATCAGTAGCCGTATGGGCAGGAAGCGGACTCATGGCGATGTTTCATGGACGGTGCTTCATTAGAACCTGCCACATGGCTCGGGTTGCACCTGAAGGCAATACTTCATGGTGTCGCAGGCCTGTTGAATAAGTCATATATGCGACATTTTTGTGACTGATTCCTCGCTAGAGCCAGGGAAACGTCGTTTCTAGAGTTGAAAAGCCGTCCAAGTATCGCTGATATGGCAGGGTTACTTAGCCTTGCGCTAAATCATTTCAGCAAGTGACAGGCATTATTATGACAATAACGAAACAGTCTTCTTCGGATGGAACCTCCCTTTCCCCGGCGCTGAAACCGCGCCACGTCACCATGCTTTCCATTGCCGGTGTTATCGGTGCCGGGCTCTTTGTGGGCTCAGGTCATGCCATTGCCGCGGCAGGGCCTGCCGTGCTGCTGGCTTAT
Source organism: Pseudomonas sp. MAG002Y (assembly GCF_019400845.1). Classification (NCBI taxonomy): domain Bacteria; kingdom Pseudomonadati; phylum Pseudomonadota; class Gammaproteobacteria; order Pseudomonadales; family Pseudomonadaceae; genus Pseudomonas; species Pseudomonas sp. MAG002Y. The sequence goes on from NZ_WOEJ01000008.1 coordinate 44,081, forward strand.
GCCTTGGCTGGAACCCTTGTGGTGCTGGTGATGCGAATGCTCGGTGAAATGGCCGTGGCCTCGCCAGATACCGGCTCCTTTTCGTCCTATGCCCATCAGGCCATCGGACGCTGGGCCGGCTTTACCATCGGCTGGTTGTACTGGTGGTTCTGGGTATTGGTGATTCCGCTCGAAGCGGTGGCGGCTGCGGCCATCCTCAATGCCTGGTTTCCGGCAATTGCCACCTGGCAGTTCGCGCTGGCGATTACAGCCTTTCTGACGGTGACCAACCTCTTCAGCGTCGCCAAGTATGGTGAGTTTGAATTCTGGTTCGCGCTGCTCAAGGTACTCGCGATCATCGCATTCATCGTACTGGGCGCCGTGGCCATGGTCGGAGCACTGCCAGGGCGAGAAGTCAGCGGCCTGGGTACGCTGATGGCTGCCCATGGTGGCTTCATGCCCAACGGCTTCAATGCCGTCATCGGGGCACTGCTGACCACCATGTTCAGCTTCATGGGTACCGAGATCGTAACCATTGCTGCGGCCGAGTCGAAAAATCCTTCCAAGCAGATCGGCAAGGCGACCAACTCGGTCATCTGGCGTATCGGTCTGTTCTATATCGTCTCGATCTTCCTGGTCATCTCCATCGTGCCCTGGCAGGACCCACAGCTTCCGGTAGTAGGCTCCTACCAGCGTGCGCTGGAATTTCTGTCTATTCCCCACGCCAAGCTGATCGTTGATCTGGTGGTGCTGGTCGCGGTGGCGAGCTGCCTGAACTCGGCGCTTTATACGGCATCGCGCATGCTGTTCTCCCTGAGCCGCCGGGGTGATGCACCGGCGGCCTTTGGCCGGACCGCTGCCGGTGGCGTGCCGCGCGCTGCCGTTCTGGCGAGCACTGCCATAGGTTTTGCAACGACGATCGCCAACTTCACCATGCCGGAGGCCGTGTTCAGCTTCCTGTTGGCAACCTCCGGTGCAGTGGCCCTGCTGGTTTATCTGGTGATTGCCGTGTCGCAGCTGCGCATGCGTCGCAAGCTGAACGCAAGTGGTCAGCCCATCGAGTGCCGCATGTGGTTGTTCCCTTGGCTGACCTGGCTGGTGATCGGCTTCATCATCATGGCGCTGGGTATCATGCTAATGACAGAAGCGCACCGCATGGAAATCCTGGCCACCGGCCTGCTGGCCTTGGTTGTGGTTGCCATCGGTTCCTGGCTAGGCGCCAGGGATCGTAGCAACGCTACCCTGATGACGGCCTCGCAAAGCCGTTGATCCTCCAGGACCGGTAACGAGGGCTCGTTACCGGTCTTCCCTTCCTGGTTTCTTAATTAATAGCTACTCCCTTTTTGTAACGCCGGCACGTCTAATTTATACCGTGCGAGACTGCCTGATCTGTTCTGTTGCTCTCGGCATAGTGGCAAGTCCTGTCAGAAAGAGCTACGCACCGTTTCAGGGCTTTTTTCTGAGACGAAGCGGCAAAAAGGTAGACATTTCTGCGGCGCTTGGGTAAAAAAGGATTATCTCTCGGCGCCAAACGCGCCATGCTGTTATGAAAACGCAGGTCTTGTTTCCATCGGTAACGCAAAAATGCCCATTTATGGTGCGTTGCGTTACAGATTGACCCAATTTGGACCATAACAGTTTCCATTTTCTCGCTTCTGCTCCTGCACAATTCTTCCTGACTGTTTATGGCGGTAACACTTCCGCGGCACGACAATGTGCGCATCTTAAATAGTTAGCTACCTGTCATAAGCAGGAAGGAAAGCATCATGGAACACACCCTACGTTCCAACTCATTCACCGCTTCAAACGCTTCTAAATCCAATACTTCGCTGGTGCTGCGCGTTCTGACAACGCTGTCGGTCTGGCATCGTCGTATCGTCAGCCGCAACGAGCTGGCCCGCCTGGATGCCCGTATGCTGGCCGACGCCGGTATCACTGAAGCCCAGCGTTACGAAGAACTGCACAAGCCGTTCTGGCGTTAAGTGTTACGGTTACGCACACCGTAACCGGCAAGACCTGTCGGGAGCCGTCATCGATAGCGGCTCCCATGACACCCCTCCGCGTTTTTCTTCTCTTTCCTCTCTATTTAGCCGGCCTCTTGCCTTGCCGGGTTTTCCTGTGCGTGCGTTTTTCAGCACCGTGCCCGGGCTTCTATTGAATTGCCGGAACCTTGCCTGAGGCTTAAAGTCAGTCGCCTATAACCAGAACAACCCCTGCGCAGCAGACCTTGATGGACGACTCGCGGGTAAATCGCCACGTCGACTGCTGGCATGCATATGGACTGTGAGGGAGGTTAATTGGCAATGCTTTTCTTTTCGCGGCGCGCTAGACCCCTGTTTCAGCGCACTTCCGCGTTGTTTCTGCTAGGGACGGCCCTGACCGGTATGGCAGGCTGCTCGGACGATTCACAACCGGCCCCCAATCCTCCTCACGTAAGAGTCCAGCGTGTAGCCCTGGAAGAGGTAGCGACTACCACCACCCTGACAGGCGATGTGCAGGCGCGTATCCAGACCACACTGTCATTTCGTATCAACGGCAAGATCAATGAGCGTCTGGTCGATGTGGGTGATCACGTCAAGCAGGGGCAGGTCCTCGCCCGTCTCGATCCGCAGGATCAGCGCAACAACGTAGCCGCCGCTGAAGCGCAGGTGTTTTCCCAGCAGTCCAGGGCGAACCTTGCCCGTGTGCAGTTCGAACGGCAAAAGGCGTTGATGCCCAAGGGCTACACCACCCAAAGCCAATATGACGAGGCCCTGGCTGCCCTGAAGGGTGCAGAAAGTGCCTTGAGTGCTGCGCGTGCTCAGCTGGACGATGCACGCAAGCAGCTCAGTTATGCCAATCTGGTATCGGCCGCCAGCGGCGTAATCACCGAGCGGCAGGCCGAGGTCGGGCAGGTCGTTCAGGCATCCATGCCGATCTTTACCCTGGCGCAGGAGGGCGACCGCGATGCCGTCTTCAATGTGCAGGAATCGTTACTTGCCCGCGATCCGGGCAACCAGCCTATCGAGGTCGCCCTGTTGAATGATCCGACGGTGCGCACTACCGGCCATGTGCGCGAGGTTTCGCCGGTCATTTCCCAGCAGAGCGGCACCGTGCGTGTGAAGGTGCTGCTCGACAAGGTCCCGCCGCAGATGGCGCTGGGGACAACCGTTACGGCGTCATTGGGTACGCCAGACAAGCAGCGCGTCGTGCTGCCCTGGACAGCGCTCAATGGCACCGTGGAAAAGCCCGCCGTGTGGGTACTGGACGCTGACAACCGCGCCCACCTCAAACCGGTGACAGTTGCCCGGTACATCACCGGACAGGTCATGATCGATGACGGGTTGGCACCTGATGACCGCGTCGTGACGGCTGGTGGTCAGCTGCTTTATGACGGACTCAAGGTCGAAGTCGTCGAGGTCACGGATCATGCGCCCCCTGTTCAGCCTGCTGCCATCCACCCTGGTGATAACGCTAAGGCTCAACAGGGAGCGTCGTCATGAGCAGGATACGTGTTCTTCTACTGGGCCTCGTGGCGCTGCTGGCCGCGTGCTCCGACAAGCAGGAGCCACCGTCTCCGGTCCGCCCGGTACTGTTCGTTGAGGCCAAACCCAAGCAGGCACGCGCGCTCGGTGCCTTTATCGGGAATATTCAGGCACGGTATGAGTCAACCTTAAGCTTTCGCGTAGGCGGGCGCATTGCCCAGCGCAAGGCTGATGTGGGCGATGTGGTGAAGAAAGGCACCTTGCTGGCTGCGCTGGACCCGACCGATCAGCAGAATGCTTACCGCAGCAGCGAAGGTGATCTGGCCCAGGCTCAGGCCCAGTGGATGGATGCCGAGGCCGATGCCAAGCGGCAGCAGGCCTTGTATGCCAAGGGTGTCGGGTCCAGGGCTCAGCTGGATCAGGTCATGGCCCAGTTGCATACGGCTCGCGCTGCACGTGATCGCGCCCAGGCCGCCCGGGATCAGTCCCGCAACCAGCTCTCCTACAGCGAGCTGTATACCGATTTCGATGGTGTGATTACGGCCTGGCATGCCGAAACCGGGCAGGTAGTATCCCCTGGTCAGCAGGTAGTCACCCTGGCGCGTCCCGAAGTGAAGGAGGCGGTTGTAGACCTGCCGGCGGGGTTGGCAGAGACATTACCGGCTGACACGACGTTTACCATCACCTCGCAGTTGGAGCCTTCGGTCTCTACCACCGGCCGCATCCGTGAGCTGGCGCCTCAGGCCGACGCCATGACGCGAACCCGGAGGGTACGACTCACGCTGGCCGAACTGCCCCCAACGTTCCGCCTGGGCTCGCTGGTAACGGTAACGCTGACCAATGATGCGCCCCGTGAGCTTACCGAGCTGCCGGCCAGTGCATTGCTCGAGCGGGATGGCAAAACGTGCGTCTGGATCGTCGACCCTAATACCAAAACCGTTTCACTGCGCGAGGTCCATGTGCTGACCCGAGATGAGCGGAGCATTACGGTCGATAACGGCCTGAACGCGGGCGAGCGGGTCGTGACGGCCGGCGTACACAGCCTCAAACCTGGACAAGACGTGAAAATGGATGTGGAACAGCGCTGATGAAATCCTTCAACCTTTCTGACTGGGCGCTGCGTCACCAGTCCTTTATCTGGTACATCATGTTTGTCGCGCTGTTGATGGGAACCTATTCCTACTTCAACCTTGGCCGCGAAGAGGACCCCTCGTTCACCATCAAGACCATGGTGATCCAGACCCAGTGGCCGGGCGCGACCACCCAGGAAACCCTGGAGCAGGTCACCGACCGGATCGAAAAGAAACTCGAAGAGCTGGATTCGCTGGATTACACCAAGAGCTTTACCCGGCCGGGCTTGAGCACGGTGTTTGTGTACCTGCGCGATACCACTAGCGACAAGGAAATCCCCAATATCTGGTATCAGGTCCGTAAGAAGATTTCCGATATACAGGGACAGTTTCCACAAGGCATTCAAGGGCCGGCCTTCAATGACGAGTTCGGCGATGTATTCGGCAGTATTTATGCCTTTACTGGCGACGGTATCTCGTACCGGCAGCTGCGCGATTACGTAGAGCGGGTGCGCCTGGACATCCGTGCAGTGCCGGACCTGGGCAAGGTTGAACTCATGGGCGCGCAGAACGAGGTCATCTACCTCGACTTCTCGACGCGCAAGCTGGCAGCACTAGGGCTCGATCAGCGGCAGATCATGCAGAGCCTGCAGGCACAGAATGCCGTGACGCCTTCCGGCGTAATCGAGGCCGGTCCAGAACGCGTTTCGGTACGTACCTCCGGTGAATTCAAGTCAGAGAAAGATCTGGAGGCTGTCAACCTTCGGATCAATGACCGCTTCTACCGTCTGGCTGATCTGGCCACCATCCACCGTGATTACGCCGATCCGCCTACATCCCTGTTCCGCTTCAACGGCGAGCCGGCCCTGGGCCTGGCAATTGCCATGCGCAAGGGCGGCAACGTGCAGACCTTTGGTGCGGCGCTGTCCGAACGGATGAAGGCGATTACCGGTGAGCTACCGGTCGGGGTGGGCGTGCATCAGGTGTCCAACCAAGCCGAGGTGGTAGAGAAGGCGTCCAGCAGCTTTACCCATGCGCTGTTCGAGGCGGTCATCATCGTGTTGGTGGTGAGCTTTATCAGCCTGGGTCTGCGTGCCGGGCTGGTGGTGGCCTGCTCAATCCCTCTCGTGCTCGCCATGGTGTTTCTGTTCATGGAATACAGCGGTATCACCATGCAGCGGATCTCCCTGGGCGCCTTGATCATTGCCCTGGGCCTTCTGGTGGATGACGCCATGATCACCGTCGAGATGATGGTGACCCGGCTGGAAGAGGGCGACTCGCTCCACAAGGCGGCCACCTACGCCTATGACCACACGGCCTTTCCGATGCTGACCGGTACGTTGGTCACCGTGGCGGGATTCGTACCCATCGGCCTCAACAAGAGTACCGCCGGGCAATACACCTTTACGTTGTTTGCCGTAATTGCCGTGGCGCTGATCCTGTCGTGGATCGTGGCGGTGCTGTTCTCACCGGTAATGGGCGTGCACCTGCTACCCAAGTCGCTCAAGCATAAAAAGGAAAAGGGGCCGGGACGACTGGCGCGCTGGTCCCAGAGCTCGCTGGTCTGGTCCATGCGGCACCGCTGGCTGACCATCATCATGACGGTGTTGCTCTTTGCGGCCGCGCTGTTCTGCATGCGTTTCGTGCAGAACCAGTTCTTCCCGTCCTCGGATCGGCCGGAAATTCTGGTGGACTTGAACCTGCCGCAGAACAGCTCCGTGCTGGAAACCCGTGCGCAAATGGATCGTTTCGAGGCATCCCTCAAGGGAGACCCAGACATTGCCCGCTGGAGTTCGTATGTAGGACAGGGCGCGGTGCGCTTCTACCTGCCGCTGGATCAACAGCTCAATAACCCGTTTTATGGACAGGTCGTTATTGTCAGCAAGGACCTGGAGGCCCGTAATCGGCTGATTCCCAAACTCAAGGAGCGACTCAAGAACGAATTTGTCGGGCTCGATGGGTATGTACAGCCTCTGGAGATGGGGCCGCCAGTAGGACGGCCGATCCAGTATCGCGTCAGTGGTCCCAGCATTTCCGAGGTGCGCAAGCAGGCGCTGGCATTGGCCAGCGCCATCAGTACCAACCCGCATATCAGCGATATCCTTTTCGACTGGAACGAGCCGGGGCGGATGCTGAAAATCGATGTGAACCAGGACCGTGCCCGCCAGCTGGGGCTATCGTCCCAGGACGTGGCCCAAATCATGAACGGCGTGGTGAGTGGTACGCCCATTACCCAGGTGCGTGACAGCATCTACCTCGTCAACGTGGTAGGGCGCTCTGAAGATGCCGAGCGCAGCTCTATCGAGACCGTGGAAAACCTGCAGATCGTGACGCCCTCGGGCACCTCGATTCCGCTCAAATCCTTTGCCACGGTGGGGTACGAGATGGAGCAGCCGCTGGTATGGCGGCGTAACCGCCAGCCAACCATTACGCTTAAGGCCACTATCGAGGGTTCTATCCAGGCGCCGGATCTGATCAAGGCTCTTCAGCCCAAGATCGATGAGTTCAAAGGTAACCTGCCACTCAACTATCAGGTCAACGTAGGCGGTACCGTAGAGGAAAGCGGCAAGGCGCAAAAGCCTATTGCAAGCGTAATCCCGCTCATGCTGTTCCTGATGGCCACGTTCCTGATGATTCAGCTCCAGAGCGTTCAGAAGATGTTTTTGGTTGCCAGTGTGGCGCCGCTGGGGCTGATCGGGGTCGTACTGGCGCTGGTGCCCACGGGAACGCCGCTGGGCTTCGTGGCCATTCTGGGGGTGCTGGCGTTGATCGGGATCATCATCCGCAACTCGGTCATCCTGGTAACCCAGATCGATGAGTTCGAGCAGGATGGTCGTCATCCCTGGGATGCGGTCATCGAGGCGACCAATCATCGACGTCGGCCGATTCTGCTGACAGCCGCTGCCGCCAGCCTGGGCATGATTCCCATCGCCCGGGAGGTCTTCTGGGGGCCGATGGCCTATGCGATGATCGGTGGCATTGTGGCAGCAACCCTGCTCACACTGCTGTTCCTGCCAGCGCTATACGTGACCTGGTATCGCATCCGCGAACCAAGCAAGGCGCAATGAGAAAAGAAGGAAAAAACGGCAGCTGAACCGCCCCGGAGGGGTCGGGCGGTTCCAGCATGCCACAAGGAGCTATCTCCGGAGCTGCAGCAGGGTACGGGAGGGAGAAACCCAGTGCTAAAAGATTCTCGTCAGGGCTAACGAGAAGAGCACCGGCAGTGCTGCAGCTCACATGGACAAGAATAAAAGCGTAACATCTGGAAATAAATAGGCTGCTAAGCGAAACAGCGTTACGGAGCAGGCAACAATAATGGATACGTTACAAGGCATGCGGATTTTTACCCGGGTGGTCGACGCGGGCAGTTTTACGGCCGCTGCGGCCTTGCTGGATTTATCGACGGCGCAGGTTTCCCGGGTGATTTCCGACCTGGAGACGCATCTACAAACACGGTTGTTGCACCGTACTACCCGCCGGCTGGCGCTAACGGAGGCTGGGGAGCGCTATCTGGAGCGCTGCCGAGGCATTCTCGATTCGGTAGCCGAAGCTGAGGCTGAGGCCAGTGGTGCACACCTTAAGCCTTCCGGCCGGTTGCGCGTGCACTCCCTGACTGGCCTGGGAACCGAGCATCTGGCGCCTCTGGCGGCGCTCTATGCCGAGCGCTATCCCGATGTCACGCTGGATTTCACCCTGTCCCAGAATCGTCCTGACCTGATCGAAGAAGGCTACGACGTTGCGATTACCATGGATCGGCATCTGCCTGACTCCGAACTGGTCGCCCAACGGCTCGGTGAGGTCTATAGCGTCGTCTGTGCCTCGCCCGATTACTTGGCCAAGTGGGGCACGCCCCATCATCCGCGCGATCTGGACCAGCACACGTGCCTGTTGCTTCAGGACCCGACATTTCCCGAGGAGTGGGTATTTACCAAGCCGGACGAAGAAACGTCGATCAAGCCTCGCTCGATCTATCAGGTAAATGTTGCGGATGCACTGGCCAATACGGCCAAGGCCGGACTCGGCCTGTGCCTGTTGCCCAGCTTTATTGCTGCACCGGCCTTGCGGGAAGGCGGACTCGTGCGGGTATTGCCCGAGTATCGCCTGCGTGAGCGCAGTGTCTATGCGCTGTATCCGTCCCGACGCTTCCTGGATGCCAAGATCAAGGCGTGGGTGGATATCCTCAAGGAAGAGCTACCCAGACGGTTTAGCAACGACGATGACATCGTAGCCATGCATTCCTATTGGGCCATCTGAGCCTGCCTCGCCTGGAATACTTGCGCAATTGGTAAATCTCTATGTACCCAGGCGATATTTTTCAATAATTATTACGCGTTATCCTAGTGATGAACCCAATCCAAGGGTGTCAGGAGTTCATCATGTTACGTTTGTTTACTGCCTCGATTCTTGCTGTATCTGCTGTTGCTTTTACCCAGGTGAGCTTTGCCCGTGATTCCTACGAGCAGAACTACAAGCTCGTCAACCAGAACCACGCTGTCATGGAGCGCTTCCAGCAGGCGCAACAGACTCAGAAAGCCCAGCAAGACCAGCAGGTTTCCCAGCGTTAATCCCGTTTGGCCCAGGCGCCCGCCGCGCCAAACGTCGTCTTCAGGACCTGCTCGTTTTCGGAGCGTTTCCGCCACTGCCAGAAGTTTCCCCCCTTATGGACCATGCTCACGGTGTGAGGATGTGCATTTCCATTGCCTTCAGGCGTGACGCAACTGCTTGTCGATAGCGCAGGTTCTCAAGGAAAAACCATTCTGCTCCTTTGGTTTTTCATGTTTTAGCCGCATCCCTTGATGCGGCTTTTTTATATCTGCGGTATTTATTGCAGGACTGCTTCAACTGCATCCCTTGCCTACCGGAGAGTACATGTCCCATCAAGACCTCGTTTCCATTCCTGATCGTCTGGCCGCCTTGCGTCAGGTCATGCATGAAGAGGGCGTCGATGCCTGCCTGATTCCGTCCGCCGATCCGCATTTGTCAGAGTACCTGCCCGAGCGTTGGCAAGGGCGGTCATGGCTATCGGGTTTCACGGGCTCGGCCGGTACGCTGATCGTGGCAAAGGATTTTGCCGGCGTCTGGACGGACAGCCGCTACTGGGAACAGGCCCAGGCTGAGCTGGCAGGTTCGGGCGTGGAACTGATGAAGCTGGTGGCTGGCGGCATGCAGGCCCACATTGACTGGATGGCTGAGCATGTACCGACGGGTGGTACCGTGGCGGTGGATGGAGCTGTGCTGTCGCTGGGTGCCGCCGAGGCGCTGCGCAAGGCTTTTGCCGATAAGAACATTTCGTTACGCACCACCATCGACCTGATCGACCGTATCTGGCCCGAGCGGCCCGCACTGCCTGCGGCGCCGGTATACGCTCACGAGGCGCCATACGCACCGGTATCCCGCACTGAAAAGCTGGAGCAGGTACGCAAGGCCATGGCCGAGCAAGGAGCTGACTGGCATTTCATTTCCAGCCTGGATGATATTGCCTGGCTGTTCAACCTGCGTGGTGCCGATGTGTCTTACAACCCGGTCTTTTTGGCCCATGCGTTGATCGGGCCGGGCCAGGTGCAGCTGTTCGTGGGTGCCGGAAAAATTCCGGCGGCTCTTGAGCGCACCCTGAACGAAGCCGGTATCCAGCTGGCCGCCTATGGCGCAGCCCATGGTGCTCTGGCGGCGCTGCCTGCCGGGTCAAGTCTGCTGGTCGATCCGGCGCGCGTCACCTACGGCCTGGTGGAAGGCGTGCCCTCCAGCGTCAAGCGCATCGAGGCGATTAATCCATCCACTCTGTTCAAGTCCCGCAAGACGGCAGCCGAAGCACAGCATGTGCGTGAGGCCATGGAGCAGGATGGCGCGGCTTTGTGCGAATTCTTCGCCCAGTTCGAGGCGGCACTTGAGGCGGGAGAGCGGGTGACCGAGCTGACGGTGGATGAATGGCTGACCGCTGCCCGTGCACGCCGCCCCAATTTTGTCTCCCTGAGTTTCTCTACTATTGCAGGCTATAACGCAGGGGGCGCGCTGCCCCATTACCATGCAACAGAAGAGGCACATTCTGTTATCGAGGGCGACGGCCTCCTGCTGATCGACTCCGGCGGTCAGTACCTGGGAGGCACGACGGATATCACCCGCGTTGTGCCCATTGGCACGCCCAACGACGAGCAGAAGCGTGACTTCACCCGTGTACTCAAGGGCATGATCGCATTGTCCAGAGCACGTTTTCCGGCAGGCATCGCGTCACAGATGCTCGATGCGATTGCCCGTGCGCCCATCTGGGAAGCGGGCATCGATTACGGTCATGGAACCGGGCATGGGGTAGGATACTTCCTGAACGTACACGAGGGGCCGCAATCCATCACGTTCTATGGTCAACCATCCCCCAACAGTGCCATGCGGGAAGGTATGATCACGTCCAACGAACCCGGTATCTACCGGCCCGGGCAGTGGGGCGTGCGGATCGAGAACCTGCTGCTCAACGTGGCCGAGCCTGAAACCGAGTTCGGCCAGTTTATGCGCTTCGAAACCTTGACGCTGTGCCCGATCGATACCCGCTGTATCGACCGTACGCTCATGCGTGAAGATGAGATCGCCTGGCTGAACGCCTACCACGCCGAGGTGCGTGAGCGTGTCCGTCCGCTGGTCAGCGGTGCGGCGCGCGATTGGTTGGACACTCGAACCCGGCCGCTATAAGCGTCCGTTTATTTACCGCCATGGAAGTCGGCCACAAGCGGGCTTCCTCGGGTGGTTCTCAAGGAATACCCATGAACGACCATAGTCAGCAATTCGCCAGCGACAACTACTCAGGGATCTGCCCGGAAGCTTGGGCGGCCATGGCCGAAGCCAATCACGGGCACGATACCGCCTATGGTAATGATGCCTGGACGGCCCGCGCCGCAGATCACTTCCGCGAATTGTTCGAAACCGATTGCGAAGTCTTCTTTGCCTTCAACGGTACTGCTGCAAACTCCCTGGCCCTGGCGGCCCTGTGCCAGTCCTATCACAGCGTGATCTGCGCCGAGACGGCCCACGTGGAGACGGACGAATGCGGTGCCCCGGAGTTCTTTTCCAACGGCTCCAAACTCCTGTTGGCCCCGACCACCCAGGGCAAGCTGACGCCTGATGCCATTCGCCAGATTGCCACCAAGCGCAAGGATATTCATTTTCCCAAGCCCCGAGCGGTCAGCATTACCCAGGTCACGGAAGTCGGCACGCTGTATAGCCTCGACGAGCTGAATGCAGTAGCCGATACCTGCCGCGACCTCGGCTTGCGTCTGCATATGGACGGCTCGCGCTTTTCCAACGCGGTGGCAAGCCTTGGCTGCACACCGGCCGAGGTGACGTGGAAGGCCGGCGTTGACGTACTCTGCTTTGGTGGAACCAAAAACGGCATGGCGGTGGGCGAGGCGATCCTGTTCTTCAACCGTGACCTGGCCGAAGACTTTGAGTACCGCTGCAAGCAGGCCGGTCAGCTGGCGTCGAAGATGCGTTTTCTCTCCGCGCCATGGGTCGGCATCCTCGAAAACAATGCCTGGCTGCGTTATGCCGAACACGCCAACCACTGCGCCCAGCTCCTGGCGGATCTGGTGAAAGACGTGCCCGGGCTGAGCCTGATGTTTCCGGTGCAGGCCAACTCGGTGTTCCTGCAGCTTTCCGAGCCGGCACTGGAGCGGTTGCGTGCCCGTGGTTGGCGCTTCTATACCTTTATCGGTAGCGGTGGTGCCCGTTTCATGTGTTCCTGGGACACTCAGGAGTCCCGCGTACGTGAGCTGGCTCGGGATATCCGCGACGCCATGCAGTCCTGATCAGGCCTGCGCTCTTGAAAACGCCGTACAGCGATCCTGTACGGCGTTTTTGTTAGTGCGCGATATCTTCCAGCGCGAGGTTGCGAGTCTTGGGTCCGAAGCCGCCAATGGTAATCATCACGATCAGCATGCTGGTCACGATAAACGTGATCACGCCCGGCGTACCGAAGTGCTGAAGAAAGAGACCGATCAGCACACTGCTGAAGACCGTGGAAAGGCGACTGAAGGAATAGCAGAACCCGACAGCTCGGGCACGAATGGGCGTGGGAAACAGCTCGCTCTGGTAGGAGTGGAAGCTAAAGGTCAGCCAGGCGTTGCACAGGGTGATCATCGCCCCACATGCGATCAGACCAGTGGCTGAGCTTTGAAACGCGAACAGGATGCCGAACAGCATGGTGCCGATTGATGAACCCACGATCTGCCATTTGTTCTCGAAACGGTTTGCGATCTTTACGAACAACAAAGGTCCCAACGGGTAGGCCAGACTGATCACGAAGGCATAGGTCAGACTGTGGGTAACGCTGACGCCCTGGCCAGACAGCAAGGCTGGAAGCCAGTTACCAAAACCGAAGAATCCAATGGCCTGGAAGATGTTGAAGACGATCAGCATGAGGGCGCGGCGGCGGTAGGGCGGCTGCCAGATTTCGGTAAAGCGCCCCTGGGTCTCGAACGTAACCGCTTCGACGTGTGGCTCGGGAAGCGGGACCTTGATGTCCCTGGCACAGCGGGCTTCCAGGGTCGACAAAACCTGATCCGCCTCGTCCAGACGGCCACGTTGCGCGAGCCAGCGGGGCGACTCGGGCAAGCGTGAGCGCAGCCACCAGATAAACAAGGCGAATACTGCACTGGCCAGTACAACCCAGCGCCAGCCGGAAATTCCGAAGGGGTCCTGCGGCACCAGCCAGGCCGACATCAGGGCGACCGCGGGTACGGACAGGAACTGGACGAAAAATGCAAAGGCGAAGGCTGACGTACGGATGCGCTTGGGCACCAGTTCGGATAGATAGGCGTCAATAGTGACCAGCTCGATTCCCAGCCCGATACCAACGAAGAACCGCATCACGATAATGCCTAGTGCTGTGCTTTGCAGACCCATGAGCACCGTAGCCGCGGTGTACCAGATAAGCGCAAAGGTAAAAATGCGCCGGCGGCCGAAACGGTCTGCGATGGGACTCAGCAGACTTGCCCCTACGAACAGGCCCAGAAAGGTTGCCGAAGCGAACGCAGCCTGGTCGGCGATACCGAATACACCGGCGCTGCCAGTGGCGAACAGCCCGGCGCGTATCAACCCAGGGCTGATATAGGCCGTCTGGAACAGGTCGTACAGTTCGAAGAAACCGCCGATGGAAAGCAGGGCGATTAGTCGCCAGAGCGTTGCCGTGGCGGGTAGCCGGTCGATGCGTGCCGAAATTTCGGCGGCACGCCGGTTGGAGAAAGCGGACGCTTCGGTGTCGGCAACCGATGAACCTGTCGTGAGCGAAGAAAAGGACATGCGCGAACATCCACAGAAGGGCGATACGCTCATCCTAGGAGAGTAGTGCTGATGTTAGGTTGCTAAAGATAAGGTTGGAAAGGGTATTTGCGACACCCAAGCATAGGTTTTCAGCGGAAATTGGTGGATTCTGCTTTTCCTGAGCATCTTGTTAGCAGTAATAAAAAAGAGCAGAGCCCCTAGAGTCATTCCGAACCAGGGGCCTGTCTGTTACTTCAGATGCTTGCGCAATTCATCACCCGCCTGGGAGATGGCGCTCTGTACCGCAGGAACGTCGTGGAAGACGTTAAGCAAGCCGTAGTCATGGATAAGGCCGTTGTAGCGGACCTGCACCACATCCACTCCGGCTGCATTAAGCTTGCGGGCGTATGCCTCACCCTCATCGCGCAGCACATCGTACTCTGCGGTCTGCACCAGTGCGGGCGGTAAGCCTTTGAGCTGCTCAGTCGTGGCCTGCAGCGGCGAGGCGTGAATCTCCTGGCGCTGCTTGGGATCGGTGGTGTAGTTATCCCAGAACCACTTCATCATGTTGCGGGTCAGGAAGTGCCCTTCGGCATAAGTGTCATACGAGCCGGTGTCGAAGTTGGCATCGGTGACAGGCCAGAGCAGTACCTGATAGCGGAGCTTGGGCGTGCCTTGCTCTTTCGCCATCAAGCTGACAACTGCCGCCATGTTGCCGCCTACGCTGTTGCCTGCGACAGCCAGGCGAGAGCCATCTACGTTGATTTCTTTGCCATGCTCGGCGACCCAGCGGGTAGCGGCATAGGCCTGATTGATGGCTACCGGATAATGCGCCTCAGGCGAAGGCGTGTAATTCACGAAAACGGCCACCGCACCCGAGTCGACCACCAGATCCCGCACCAGACGCTGGTGAGTAGGGAAGTCACCCAGCACCCAGCCGCCACCGTGGAAGAACATGAACGCCGGCAGCGCCTTGGTGACACCGGCAGGTCGGACGATGGTCAGCGAAATCCTCTGCCCGTCAGCGGTAATAGTCTTCTCGCTCACCTCTACGTTGGACAGATCGACCTTCACGCCTGATTGGGCACCCGTCAGGACAGCACGGGCATCCTTGGGCGAAAGTTGCTCGAGAGGCTTACCCCCGCTCTGGTTCAAGGTGTTCAGAAAACCTTGGGTGGTACGTTCAAGGCCGGCGTCATCTGCGGCCAGGGCATGACCAGCGACCAGGGAAAGGGCAGAAACAGTGAACAGCTGAGCAAGCATTTTCATGATCCGGTTCTCCAGGGACGCCGCGCTGGGGCGTCCCGCGTCAGGCTTAGACGAGGGTCAGGCGTACATCCACGTTGCCGCGGGTGGCATTTGAGTATGGGCAGACCTGATGGGCCTTCTCGATGATGTCCTGGGCTTTGGCACGATCCAGGCCCGGCACGCTGACGCGCAGTTCGATGTCCAGGGCAAAGCCGGTGGGGATCGGACCGATACCGACTTCTGCCGTCACGCTGAGATCACTGGGCAGCGCCACTTTTTCCTTAGCCGCTACAAACTTCATGGCGCCGATAAAGCAGGCCGAGTAACCCGCTGCAAACAGCTGCTCAGGATTGGTTGCTTCGCCGCCTTGTCCGCCCAGCGCTTTTGGGGTAGCCAGTTTTACATCGAGAATACCGTCGGCGCTGATGGAACGACCGTCACGGCCACCGGTGCTGGTTGCGGAAGTCTTGTACAGAATGTTCATGTGCATCGTCCTCGGATTAATTTGATTATTGCGATAATCATTTGGTCTTTAAAAAACGACGTGGAAGTCGTTGCTCGTTACCGCGTTGTCTACAGGAATTAAGTTATTCCGATATTGATTATCGCGCAAACTATTTATTTATGAGTCCGACGAACGGTTATTCCATGGGTTGGAGGGCGCGTCAGTGCTGCGGCCGCTTAGGCATGCCTCTATTGATTCAGGCTGTCGCGTAGCTTAATCAGGCTGGACCGAAGCTGCCCCATGTCATCATTACCCAGGCCACAGGCCAGTTGTACTGAGCCGTTGATTTCTTCGGCTTTCTTACGCAAGGTCTTCCCGGCAGCCGTCAGCTCGATCGAGAGGTTGCGTTCGTCTTGAAGGCTGCGCTTGCGGGTGACATAGCCTTCCGCTTCGAGCCGCTTGAGTACTGGCGTCAGCGCGCCGGAGTCCTGATGCAGGCGTTTGGCCAATTCCTTGAGCGTGAGACCGTCGCTTTCCCAGAGCACCAGCATCATCAGGTATTGCGGATAGGTCAGGGCGACGGCTTCCAGGAGCGGCTTGTAGACCTTCGTCATGGCGAGGGAGGTGGAATACAGGGCAAAGCAGAGCTGCTGATCAAGTTTCAAACGGTCTTCGTCTTTCATAGGATGGAGGTCTCGCAGGACGGCCCGGCTAATAGAAAAGAGCCATCATTCTAGCGTAGACGCTTCGCCAGGCGGAGCAACAATAAATACAAGGAATTCTGGGGTTGGGTGCCCATGGGGAAGTGGCATCCGGTACGATACGGGCTTGCCCTTGGCTATACCTGTTCGAGACCCCGCCCACCCCATGCGAATCCACGTCAGTTTTATCGACCGTGTCGGCATTACCCAGGAAGTGCTGGCGCTTCTGGGAGCGCGCAACCTCAACCTCGATGCGGTCGAGATGGTGCCGCCCAATGTCTACATCGATGCGCCGACTCTGAGTGCCGAGGTACTGGAAGAGCTGCGTGGTGCCCTGCTCACGGTGCGTGGGGTACAGGCTGTCCGAGTGGTGGATATCCTGCCAGGGCAGCGCCGCACGTTGCACCTGGATGCCTTACTTGCCGCTATGGCCGACCCGGTTCTGGCCGTGGACCGCGAAGGTAGCATTCTGTTGGCCAACCCGGCCTTTGCCGCCATGGTGGACGACCCGTCGCCCCAGGGCGCGACGGTGGCTACGCTGTTCGATGATCCAGCTCTACAGCGGGAACTGCTGGAGCAGGCCTTTCGGATTCCCATGCGTGAGGTCACCTTGCGCGGGCAGGCACTCCTGCTGGATTCGACCCCAATCAGCGAGGCTGCCGAAGGCAACGCCCAGCGGTTGGCCGGTGGTCTGCTGACGCTTTACGCCCCCAGCCGGATCGGAGCCCGTCTTTCAGCGCTGCGCCATGACCCGGCCGAAGGCTTCGAATCGATCCTGGGCGACTCGGCACCGATACGCGCACTTAAGGCCCGCGCTCAGCGAGTCGCAGCGCTGGATGCACCGCTGCTGATTCAGGGTGAGACAGGGACTGGTAAGGAGCTGGTAGCGCGGGCCTGTCATACGGTCAGCCCTCGTCGCAATGCGCCGTTTCTGGCACTCAACTGTGCGGCTCTGCCGGAAAGCCTCGCGGAAAGCGAGCTGTTTGGTTATGCACCGGGTGCGTTCACCGGTGCCCAGCGCGGCGGCAAGCCCGGTCTGCTCGAGCTGGCCGACAAAGGCACCGTGTTTCTCGACGAGATTGGGGAGATGTCCCCGTATCTTCAGGCCAAGTTGCTGCGGTTTTTGTCCGACGGTACGTTTCGCCGGGTTGGCGGTGAGCGCGAACTGAAGGTCAATGTACGTATTTTGAGTGCCACGCACCGGGATCTGGAAAAGCGCGTTGCCGAAGGGACCTTTCGGGAGGATCTGTTCTACCGACTCAACGTCCTGAATCTCGACGTACCGCCGCTGCGTGAGCGTGGGCAGGATATTCTGGTGCTGGCCCGGCATTTCATGCAGCAGGCCTGCGCCCAGATCCAGCGGCCCCCTTGCCGACTGGCGCCGGGAACGTATCCGGCGCTTCTGAGCAATCGCTGGCCCGGCAATGTGCGGCAGCTTCAGAACGTCATTTTCCGGGCGGCGGCCATCAGCGAAAGCACCGTGGTGGATATTGGCGATCTGGATATTGCCGGTACAGAAGTCGCACGGCAGGTAGATGGCGAGGTAGACAGCCTGGATGAGGCAGTCTCAAGCTATGAGAAAGCCCTGCTCGAAAAACTCTACCCACACTACCCGTCCAGCCGGCAACTGGCGGCCCGTCTCAAGACCTCTCACACCGCCATTGCCCACCGGCTGCGCAAGTATGGCATTCCCGGCAAGAGCTGAGTGTTCCTCTACAGGGACACTGTTTGAAGACCTGGGCGAATTCGTCCGCGTCTTGCTGGTCTATGAGCCATAGACCGTTCGCGACGGACCTCCATGGAGGGGCTGTCATTAGTTTCTCAAGGATGAGCGGTGCTTATGCCCCCAAACACGACCCAGTTGTACATGACCAACGCTCACCAAGACCCCGAGCAGCCACCTGCTGCGCTACAGGATGCGCTTGAACGCTACGGCCTGTTAGCCCATCCACGTTTGCCCGAACTTGCCGATATCGCCCGGCGAGCCCAGGAGACCTATTCCGTTTCGCAAGTCGTCATCCACTTATGTGATGCAGAAGGGCTCTGGCTGGCCGCAGAGCAGGGCGGCTGCCCTGCGGCCGAGGCCTATGCGCCCTGGGAGGAGGCATTAACGGCGACCGATATTCTGGAGTTCAGCGAGCCGAGGAGCGATCTGAGCTTTACTGCGCCTTCGGCCCTGAATGCCAGTACCGGTTCGTCCTACTATGCAGGGGTTGCGCTGAAAACGGCTGCGGGTGTGCCTGTTGGTGTGCTTAGCCTCATGGACACAGTGCCACGCCGACTGGATGCTACGCAGCGCCTGTTGTTTCAGGAGCTGGCCCGTTCAACCGTGGCGCAACTGGAGATTCACGGCCTTACGGTCGAGCGAAACAGGGCCCGCCAGGCTGAAGAGCAGCAATATGCAGAACATGCGACTTCCCAACGCGAACAGATTCTCGACAGCGCGGTGGATTACGCCATTTTCTGCATGGACCTTGAGGGTCACATCACCACGTGGAACGAAGGTGCTCGTCGCACGCTTGGCTGGACAGAGGCGGAAGTGCTGGGCAAGCCTGCTGCGATCATCTTCACACCCGAGGACCGCGCTGCCAATATCCCTGAAAAAGAACGCGACACAGCCCTGAAACAGGGGCGCAGCATGGACGAGCGCTGGCATGTGCTTAAAAGCGGACAGCGCTTCTGGGCAAGTGGCGAACTCATGCCACTTAGGAATACATCCGGTCAGGTCGACGGATTCATCAAGATTCTCCGTGACCGTACCGAGCAGCGTCTGGCCGCACAGGAGCTTCGCGCCAGCCGCGACAGTTATCGCCTGCTGCTGGATTCGATTTCTGAAGGATTCTATTCAATCGACCAGCACCGCGTGGTTACCCTGTGCAACGTTGCTTTCGTCAGGCTGTTCGGTGCCGAAAGTGAAAAGGATATTGTCGGATGGTGCCTGGAGGAGCTGATTGATCCGGCTCATGAGGCGGCACGCCGGGCGATGGCGGATCATCCCATTTATCGCACGGCCCGCGAGGGAACGGCTGAATACGTGGCGGAGGGTGCCTTTTACCGGCGTGACGGTTCCTGTATCCCAGTGGAATATCGGGCCCAGGCCATTTTCCAGGATGGCAATCCACAGGGTGCCATCTGTACGATCGTGGATAACAGCGAGCAGGTCCGCGCCTATGAGGGCTGGCGCCGGGCAATGATGATCGTGGAGCAGTCGGATGACTTCATTGGCATCGCTGCGCCGGACGGTCAGGCCTATTTTGTCAACGAAGCCGGACGCCGGCTGGTTGGGTTGGCCAGTGAAGAGGCGGTCAGGCAGAGCCATGTGCTGGATTATTTCCTGCCTGAGGATCGTGCCTTTGCCGAGTCGACCATTCTTCCGACCGTTTTGAATGAGGGCAAGTGGGTAGGCGAATTTCGGTTCCGCCATCATCACACCGGAGCGGCTATCCCGGTCCACTATTCCGTCTTCTCGATACGGGACGAACGAGGCGAGGTCATGGGGATTGCTGCCATTGCGCGCGATCTGTCCGAGCAGCGGCGGACCTTACGGCGGCTGGAAGTCAGCGAGACGCGACTAAGGCAAATGACAGACCTGTCACCTGCCATCGTCTGGTTCGGTAATCCTGATGGCTCGCTCAGCTACCTGAACAGTTACTGGTACGACTACACCGGCCAGACACCAGAAGAAGCGCTGCCGATGGGCTGGGCGCAAGTCATTCATCCTGATGACACCCAGCGGCTCCTGGATGTCTGGCTCGATGCCCGCAGCCGAGGCGTGTTTTATCAGCTTGAAGCACGGCTACGGCGCAAGGACGGAGCCTATCGCTGGTTCGATATCCGTGCGGAGGTCTTGCGTGATGAGGCCGGAAACGTCACCGGCTGGATGGGCAATAACAGTGACATCCATGACCGCAAGGAGGCCGAGGAAGCGTCCCGGCGTCTGACGGAGACCCTGGAGCAGCGGGTGGCCGAGCGTACCGCAGACCTTGACCGCATGTGGCGCCTGACCACCGATGTGATGCTGGTCGCGCGCTTTGACGGCGTCGTGATGGCCGCCAACCCGGCCTGGAAGCACCTGTTGGGCTGGCAGGAAGATGAACTGCTGGGCAAGGTACTGCTGGATTTCGTTCACCCCGACGATGTGGAAAGCACCCTGGCTGAAGTGGGCAAACTTTCCCTTGGGCATACCACACTGCGGTTCGAGAACCGCTATCGGCACAAGGATGGTAGCTACCGGTGGCTTTCGTGGACCGCTGTGCCCGATGCGCGCTACATCCATGCGGTTGGCCGTGATATCGAGTCGGAAAAAGTGGCAGCAGCCGAGCTGGCTCAGGCGCAGGAGCAACTCCGCCAGAGTCAGAAAATGGAAGCGGTTGGCCAGCTCACAGGCGGTATTGCCCATGACTTCAACAACCTGTTGACCGGGATCATCGGCTCGCTCGACCTGATCCGCATGCGAATCCAACAGGGCAAATTGGCGGATCTTGACCGCTTCGCCAGCACGGCCATGTCCTCGGCCAGTCGAGCGGCCGCTCTGACGCACCGGCTACTGGCCTTTTCCCGCCGGCAGCCGCTGGTGCCCAAAGTCGTCAATGCCAATGACCTGATCACCGGTATGGATGATCTATTGCACCGCACCATGGGTGAATCGGTGCAGCTGGAAATCGTCAAGACGGGGGCGCTCTGGCTGACGCTGTGTGATCCTCATCAGCTGGAAAACGCCATCCTCAATCTGGCCATCAATGCCCGCGCTGCCATGCCGGACGGGGGCAGGCTGACCATCGAAACCAGCAACACTCA
This sequence comes from Pseudomonas sp. MAG002Y, assembly GCF_019400845.1. Taxonomy (NCBI): domain Bacteria; kingdom Pseudomonadati; phylum Pseudomonadota; class Gammaproteobacteria; order Pseudomonadales; family Pseudomonadaceae; genus Pseudomonas; species Pseudomonas sp. MAG002Y. The sequence continues at coordinate 65,028 of NZ_WOEJ01000008.1, forward strand.
TCTGGACGAGGCCTATGCGTCTCGTGATCGGGACATCAAGCCTGGCCAGTACATCTGCATCAGCGTGACCGACACCGGAACCGGGATGACTCCAGATGTTATCGCCAAGGCGTTCGACCCGTTCTTTACGACCAAGCCGCTGGGCGAGGGGACCGGGCTTGGGCTGTCGATGATCTATGGCTTTGCCCGGCAATCGGAAGGGGCAGCCAAGATCTACTCGGAGGTTGGTCGGGGTACGACCATCAAGCTGTACCTGCCGCGCTACTACGGTGAGCGCAGGGAAGAACCTCAGGTCCGGCAGCCGGTATCGTTGAGTCGGCAGTCCGAGGCCAGCGAAGTCGTGCTGGTGGTCGAAGACGAGCATGCTGTCCGCAGCCTGGTGGTAGAGGTCTTGAGTGAGTTGGGTTACTGGGTGCTGGAGGCTGTCGACGGCCCTTCCGGTCTGGAGATACTCAAGTCCGATCTGCGCATCGACCTGCTGGTAACCGACGTTGGTCTACCGGGCATCAATGGGCGGCAGATGGCTGATGCGGCCCGGGTCACGCGGCCAGACCTCAAGGTCCTGTTTATGACCGGGTATGCGGAAAATGCGGTGATTGCCAATGGGTTTCTGGAGCCAAACATGGCCATGATCACCAAGCCTTTCCCGATCGAGATGCTGGCAGCCCGCGTGCAGGACATGGTCCACCGTAGCAAGGGGGAGTGACCAGCGGAGCGGCTGGCGGATAGAGAGCATGGATGAACGGGCGCGAAGTTGCGAAAATGCGCGCCCCCGGCAGGTGCCTTAGCCTGCCGGCTCATTCGTGACAAGGAGTGTCCCATGCTTGCCAGCGTGCTTGACTACCTCAGTGGTCTGCCGGCGTTCGCCATTTATTTCATTCTCTCGCTCGCGCTTCTGGGCGCGTTTGCCTTCACTTTCAGCTGGCTTACTCCACACCGTGAGTGGCAGCTGATTCGCAACAACGTGCCAGCGGCGGCCCTGGCGTTCGGTGGCACGCTGTTGGGGTTCGTCCTGCCGTTGGCCAGCGCGATGCGGGTCTCGGTCAGTGCGCTGGACTATCTGCTCTGGGCCCTGATCGCAGCAGTCGCTCAGCTGGTTACATTCGTCGTGCTGCGCCTTCTCGTGCCGGGGCTGCCCCAACGGCTCAGCAATAACGAAATGGCCAGCGGTATTCTCGTGGCGACGATGTCTGTATCGATTGGCGTGCTTAATGCCGCTGCCATCAGCGGGTGAGGGCAGGGCATGAAACGCAGCCGAGCTATCCAGCTGGTACTGGTTGGAGTCACACCGCTCATGCTGGCCGGGTGTGATCAACCCAAGCCGGGTTATCTGTACCGATCCGTTGCCGAGTGCATCCGCGACGGCACCTTCACGCCCAGCCTCTGCTCCTCGGAGTATGAATCTTCCCGCGCGGTCCATCACCGCAGTGCGCCGCGTTACGCCTCCCTGGGTGAATGCGAGATCGACTTTGGCACCAATGGTTGCGAGCTGCTGGAACCCCGGTCTTCGTTCTACGTTCCGCTCATGACCGGCTTTCTGCTGGGCCAGCGCCCGTCGCGGGAGAGCGAATCATCGTCCTCGGGCGGTGCCTCTTATGGTTATTCCAGTAGCGTCAGCGGAGGACAACGTGAGCGTGAGTACACGCGTACCTTTCCCAGCCAGCCGCTGTACCAGTCACGGGACGACCTGGCGCATTACCGCACTGCCAATAACGAGGTGGTCGGTTCACGACCGGGTATCGCCTATCTGAACAAGAGTGCCTATACCTCCAGCGAGTCTCGGGTCGTCAGCCGGGGCGGCTTTGGTGCACGGGCAGCCTCCTACTCGTCACGGTCGAGCGGATCATGAAGCGGATCGAGATGACCGAGCGCCCGGACTGGCGCGAACAGGCAGAGCAGCTTGGCTTTCTGTTCCACACTTTTGACGGCGAACCCTACTGGGATGAGCGGGCCGCGTACCAGTTCAGCCTGAAGCAGATCGAAAACGATCTGGAAGCCCCCACGGCCGAGCTGCACCAGATGTGCATGGCACTGGTCGACGAGATCGTCGGCAGCGAGGCACTGCTCTCGCGTCTGGCTGTACCGGAGTACTTCTGGGCGTGTGCGGCTGCCAGCTGGAGACGTCGGGACCGCCATCTGTATGGCCGTATGGATCTGGCCTATAGCGGTCAGGGACCGGCCAAGCTGTTTGAGCTGAATTACGACACGCCGACCTCGCTGTACGAGGCAGCCTTTTTCCAGTGGCTATGGCTGGAGCAGATGCAGCAGGCGGGCAGGCTTCCCGCCGGGGCGGATCAGTACAACAGCATTCAGGAGCAGCTGATCCAGACGATTCACGCCTTGCGACCGCATCAGCCCCTGTATTTGGCCTCGGTCAGAGAGTCGCTGGAGGATCGCGGCACGGTCGAATATCTGCGGGACTGCGCCACCCAGGCGGGTATTCAGACGCGTTATATCGCTGTGGAGGATATCGGGCTGGACAGGTCACAGGGGTTTGTTGACCTGAACGATGAATTCATCCCGTCACTGTTCAAGCTCTACCCCTGGGAGTTCATGCTGGACGAGGCGTTTGGACATTCTATTCCCAGCTCCTTTACGCAATTCTATGAGCCGCCGTGGAAGGCGCTGCTCAGCAACAAAGGTATTCTGGCCTTGCTGTGGGAGCGACATGAAGGGCATCCCAATCTGCTTCCAGCCTTTTTCGATAAAGAGGCCGGTAGTCCGGTCGCGCCAGGCTGGGTACGCAAGCCGCTGTTCTCTCGGGAGGGTGCCAACATCGAATTGCACAGTCTGGACGGCACGCGTCTGGACGTGCCGGGCCCGTACGCGGGGCCCTGCATCGTGCAGCAATGTCACCCGTTGCCTTGTTTTTCCGGTAACTACCCTGTTATTGGCAGTTGGGTGGTAGGTGACACGGCCTGTGGGGTGGGTATCCGTGAGGATGCAACATTGATTACCCAAGACAGCTCGCGCTTCCTGCCCCACTTCATTCTGGAGTAAGCCTGTATCGAATTCATTGCGCTGTAATGAATTCGATACGATCGCTGGCAATGCCTTATCTGTTCTAGGCTCGCAAGGCCTCTGGGAGACTTCTTTCCATAGGGTGTAGCACTTTCGTTACACCGCCTTTTATTACCTCGTTTTCCTGTAGGCCGCGCGTGCTCTGGCATTGCGCCATCGGTAAGACCTTGGCATCTGCCTTGCTATGAAGGAGGTCAGCTAGTGCCCAGCTGGGTTACCCCTATTCAGGAGTCTGCAATGGTTATGCGCTTTACCGAAGAACACGAATGGCTGCGTCTGGAAGCCGATGGCACTGTAACCGTAGGCATTACAGACTATGCTCAGGATGCGCTGGGCGACTTGGTCTTCGTGCAATTGCCGGAGCTGCGCACCTACGCCAAGGGCGAAGAGGTGGCGGTACTGGAGTCGGTCAAGGCCGCCAGCAACATTGCCATGCCGATCGATGGCGAGATCCTGGAAATCAACGAAGCGCTTGGCGATGCCCCTGAGAAAGTCAACCAGGACCCTCTCGACGCCGGCTGGTTCTTCCGCATGCGTCCTGCCGATCCAGAAGCACTCGGCACGCTGCTTACCGAAGACGGCTACGCTCAATTGATCAAGGCTTGAGGAGGTGACCATGACCGATTTCCGCGACTCATTCAGCACCGCTGACGAATTCATTTCGCGCCACATCGGCCCGCGCGAGCTGGACATCGTGTCCATGCTCGACCTGCTGGGCTACGATTCGCTGGACGCCATGACAGCCAAGGTCATCCCGGATAGCATCAAGGGCACCAGCGTACTGGATTTGCCTCAGGGGCTGTCCGAAGCCGACGCCCTGGCCGAATTGCGTGGCATCGCCCGCAAGAACAAGCTGTTCAAGTCCTTTATCGGACAGGGGTATTACAACTGCCATACCCCGGCGCCCATCCTGCGCAACCTGCTGGAAAATCCCGCCTGGTACACGGCCTATACGCCTTACCAGCCGGAAATCTCCCAGGGTCGTCTGGAGGCACTGCTGAACTTCCAGACGCTGATCGGTGATCTGACCGGGCTTCCTGTAGCCAATGCGTCCCTATTGGACGAGGCCACGGCGGCTGCCGAGGCCATGACATTCTGCCGTCGTCTGTCCAAAAGCAAGGCCGAGGCCTTCTTCGTTTCCCTGCATTGCCACCCGCAGACCATCGATGTGATCCGCACCCGCGCCGAGCCGCTGGGTATTGAAATCGTAGTGGGTGTGGAAACGGACATCGACGATCACGGCCGTTTCTTTGGTGCCCTGTTCCAGTACCCGATGACCACGGGCGAAATCCGCGATTACCGTGAAGTCATCGAGGCCTTCCATCAGGCGGGTGCCCTGGTCGCCGTCGCGGCTGACCTGATGGCCCTGACACTGCTGACCCCACCCGGCGAGTTTGGCGCGGATGTCGCTATCGGCACGGCCCAGCGCTTTGGCGTACCGCTCGGCTTTGGCGGCCCGCACGCTGCGTATTTTGCCACTCAGGACAAATACAAGCGTGACATGCCCGGCCGTGTGGTGGGCGTATCCATTGACCGTCATGGCAACCCGGCCTATCGGCTGGCGCTTCAGACCCGTGAGCAGCACATCCGTCGTGAGAAGGCGACGAGCAACATCTGCACAGCTCAGGTCCTGCTGGCCAATATTGCCAGCATGTATGCCGTCTACCACGGTCCGGAAGGTCTCAAGCACATCGCTACGCGCATTCATCGCCTGACTGCCCTGCTGGCGACCGGTCTGCATGCACTAGGCCATCGCACCCAGGAAACCTTTTTCGATACGCTGACGCTGGTATTTGGCGACAAAACCAAGGCGATTCACGAAGCGGCCCGCGCCAAAGGCTTCAACCTGCGCGTGATCCGTGACACCGACCTGGGGGTTTCGCTGGACGAGACCACCACAGTCGAAGACGTCATGGCCCTGCTGGAGATTTTCAGCGATGGCCAGCCCGTCCCTTCCCTGGATAGCCTGCTGGACCAGGCCGAGGAGCATTTGCCTGCGACGCTGCGTCGTCAGTCCGCCTTCCTGACTCACCCTGTTTTCTCCCAATACCGTTCCGAAACCCAGCTGATGCGCTACCTGCGCACCCTGGCGGACAAGGATCTGGCGCTGGATCGCACCATGATCCCGCTGGGTTCCTGCACCATGAAGCTCAACGCGGCCAGCGAGATGATCCCGATCACCTGGGCCGAATTTGGCAATCTGCATCCCTTCGCACCAGCCGACCAGACCGAGGGCTATGCCCAGATGACCGCCGAGCTGGAGCAGATGCTATGCGCCGCTACGGGCTACGACGCCATCTCCCTGCAGCCCAACGCCGGCTCCCAGGGTGAATACGCGGGCCTGTTGGCCATTCGCGCCTATCATGAAAGCCGCGGCGATACCCAACGCGACATCTGCCTGATTCCGTCGTCTGCCCACGGCACCAACCCGGCAACCGCCTCGATGGCTGGTATGCGTGTGGTCGTGGTGGCCTGTGACAGCCGCGGCAATGTGGATGTGGGTGATCTGCGTGCCAAGGCCCAGCAGCACGCTGCCAATCTGGCCGCGCTGATGATTACCTATCCTTCCACTCATGGTGTGTTCGAAGAGGCGATCCGCGAGATCTGCAGCATCGTTCACGAGCATGGTGGTCAGGTTTACATTGATGGCGCCAACATGAACGCCATGGTGGGCCTGTGCGCGCCGGGCAAGTTTGGCGGCGATGTGTCTCACCTGAACCTGCACAAGACCTTTTGCATCCCGCACGGTGGTGGCGGTCCGGGCGTAGGCCCGATTGGTGTGAAATCCCATCTGGCGCCGTTCATGCCGGGTCATGCCGGGCTTGAGCGCAAGGAAGGTGCAGTATCGGCGGCGCCCTACGGCAGCGCGAGTATCCTGCCCATCTCCTGGATGTACATGAAGATGATGGGTGGCGAGGGGCTGACCCGCGCCTCGCAGATTGCGATCCTGAATGCCAACTACATCGCCCGTCGTCTGGAAACCCACTACCCGGTGCTGTACTCGGGCGAGGGCGGTCTGGTGGCGCACGAGTGCATTCTCGACCTGCGCCCGCTCAAGGATACCAGTGGCGTGACTGTGGACGATGTGGCCAAGCGCCTGATCGACTTCGGCTTCCATGCGCCCACCATGTCCTTCCCGGTGGCCGGTACGCTGATGATCGAGCCGACTGAGAGCGAGTCCAAGGCCGAGCTGGATCGCTTCTGCGACGCCATGATAGCCATTCGCGAAGAGATTCGTGCCATCGAGGCCGGTACGCTGGATGCCAATGACAATCCGCTTAAGAATGCGCCGCATACCGCACGCGAGCTTACCGGCGAATGGACGCATCCTTACAGCCGCGAGCAGGCGGTGTACCCGTTGCCATCGTTGGTAAACGGCAAGTACTTCCCGCCCGTGGCACGGATCGACAACGTATACGGTGACCGCAACCTGATCTGCTCCTGCCCGCCGATCGAGGCGTATCAGGACGCGTGATCCACAGCGGATGCGTATCACCTTGCCCATCTCCTCCTGCCTATTCCGCAGAAGGAGATGGAGCGCCGTGATGCCTGTCAACTGGCCGGGCGCATGGCCTCAACGCGGTTTCACCGTTACGGCTTTACTGTAAGGCACGTCCATGCTTGGCGCGGTGTGCCGTTAGTCATGCCTGACCGGCCCTTTTGCTCGCGTTGGACGCGACTGCACGACTCATGAAGGAGTCCCCATGACCGAATCACTGCTCAAAACCCCACTCCATACCCTGCACCTTGAACTGGCCGCACGCATGGTGCCGTTCGCCGGTTATGACATGCCGGTGCAATACCCCCTTGGCGTGCTCAAGGAGCATCAGCACACCCGCGCCCAGGCTGGATTGTTCGACGTTTCCCACATGGGCCAGATCCTGCTGACGGGCGACAGTACCGCCGCCGCGCTGGAAGGGCTCGTTCCGGTCGATATCGTAGGCCTGCCGGTAGGCATGCAGCGGTACGCCTTGTTCACCAACGAGCAGGGCGGCATTCTCGACGACCTCATGGTCGCGAACCTGGGCGATTGCCTGTATCTGGTCGTGAATGCCGCGTGCAAGCATCAGGATCTGGCGCACCTCAAAGAGCATATCGGCTCGCGCTGTCATGTCGAACCCTTGTTTGAAGAGCGGGCGCTCCTTGCCTTGCAGGGGCCGGCAGCCGTGACCGTGCTGGCGCGACTGGCGCCGCAGGTGTCCGGCATGACGTTCATGAACATTGCCCGCGTCACGCTGCTGGATTACGACTGCATCGTCAGCCGCAGCGGGTATACCGGTGAAGACGGCTTTGAAATTTCCGTGCCGGTAGAAGGCGCCGAAACGCTGGCCCGAGCCCTGCTGGCCGAGCCGGAAGTACAAGCCATTGGCCTGGGCGCGCGTGACTCCCTGCGTCTGGAGGCAGGCCTGTGCCTGTACGGCCATGATATGGATACGCAGACAACGCCGGTTGAAGCCAGTCTGGTCTGGGCGCTATCCAAGCCGCGCCGTGCAGACGGTGCCCGAGCTGGCGGTTTTCCTGGCGCCGAGACCATCTTTGCCCAGCAACAGAATGGTGTGGCGCGTAAGCGTGTCGGTTTGCTGGTGCAGGAGCGGGTGCCGGTCCGTGAGGGCGCGGAACTGGTGGACGCAAACGGTGCGGTGATCGGAAGGGTGACCAGTGGCGGCTTTGGCCCAACCCTGGGTGCGCCGGTTGCGATGGGCTACGTCGACAGCGCCTATGCAGCTCTGGACACCGAGCTGTTTGCCATGGTGCGCAACAAGCCGGTTGCCGTTAAGGTCGCCAGGATGCCTTTCGTACCGCAGCGCTATTACCGAGGATAAGCCTTCCGGTTGTGGCGTTCAGAAAGGCAGGTACAAAAAAGCCGTGCGCGGTCAAACCGGCACGGCTTTCTTACATCCATTGCTTCAGCGATTCAGCAGTTTACGACGGCCATCGGGCCAAACTTCCCACAACTGATCGTTGATCCGCTGGACCTGACTGGTCACGCGGTTGCGCTGTACATTGATAGCGGCCTGGATCGACTGGCTGACAGAACGATCGGCTTGCTGATAGCCCACCCCTTGCATGGCAGGCTGACCCAAAGTGTACTCTCTCATACGCATGTCCTGCTCGTTAAGGGATTGACCGGCGCGCATAGTACGCGCTGTCGCTAGAGACAGGCTAGAGAGGGATTTGCTCACACCGTTAGTCAGAAGCGTGATCGGCAAAGCAAATCAGGCCTTATTAATTCGCTTCGCCATAGGTTTCCACCCTGAACAGGTACGCGCCAGCAGCAACGATGACGCAAAACTACCCCTTATAGGAGCGCTGGGGCTGGGCTGGTAAGGGTGCTGCGCTACGCTCAATTGCGGCAGGGCAATGATAAGCGCAGCGCAGAAAAGGTCGATCGGCTTATAGCTTGATCCAGGTCGCTTTAATCTCGGTGTACTTGTCAAAGGCATGCAGCGACTTGTCCCGCCCATTGCCCGACTGCTTGAAGCCACCGAAGGGAGCTGTCATGTCACCACCATCATATTGGTTGACCCATACGCTGCCGGCCCGTAGCGCCTTGGCTGTCAGATGCGCCTTGGAGATGTCACGCGTCCAGACCGCCGCGGCCAATCCGTACTGGGTGTCGTTGGCGATCTTGATCGCTTCCTCAGCCGTGTCAAAGGTAATGACAGACAGTACCGGCCCGAAGATTTCTTCCTGAGCAATCTTCATGGCATTGGAAACGCCATCAAAAATGGTCGGCTCCACATACACACCACCGGTTTCCTCCAGGGTGCGCTTGCCCCCAGCTACCAGCTGAGCACCGTCAGCGTGACCGGCTTCGATGTAGCCAAGCACGGTATTGAGCTGCTGCGTATCCACCAGGGCGCCGACATTGGTTTCCGGGTCCAGCGGGTGGCCTGGTTTCCAGGTTTTCAACGCATCGATCACCAACGGCAAGAACTGATCCTTGATCGAGCGCTCGACCAGCAGGCGTGATCCGGCTGTACAGACTTCGCCCTGGTTGAAGGCGATGCCACTGGCTGCTGCCTTGGCGGCTTCCTCCAGGTCTGGTGCATCGGCAAACACAATGTTCGGGCTCTTGCCGCCCGCTTCCAGCCAAACGCGCTTCATGTTGGATTCGCCCGCGTAGACCATCAGCTGCTTGGCGGTGCGGGTCGATCCGGTAAACACAAGGGTGTCCACGTCCATGTGCAGGCCCAGCGCCTTTCCTACGGTATGACCATAGCCTGGCAGCACGTTGAGTACGCCCGCCGGAATGCCGGCCTCGATGGCCAGCTGGGCAATACGGATAGCGGTCAGCGGGGACTTCTCGGAAGGCTTGAGCACGACCGAGTTACCGGTCGCCAGGGCCGGGCCGAGCTTCCAGCAGGCCATCATCAGCGGGAAATTCCACGGCACGATAGCGGCAACGACACCCACCGGCTCACGCGTGACGAGGCCCAGCTCGTCGTGGGCAGTGGCTGCGACTTCATCGTAGATCTTGTCGATGGCCTCGCCATTCCAGCGCAGGGCGCGGGCGGAGAGTGGAATATCGATGTGATAGGAGTCGCTGATGGGCTTGCCCATATCCAGCGTTTCCAGAAGGCCAAGCTCTGCAGCGTGCTGCTCGAGCAGATCGGCGAAACGGATGATGATCGCTTTGCGCTTGACGGGCGCCATGCGCGACCAGACGCCGGATTCGAACGTGGCACGGGCGCTGGCAACTGCCCGGTCGGCATCGGCAACATCACAGCTTGCTACCTTGGCCAGAAAGCGGCCGTCGACGGGGCTGATGCAGTCAAAGGTCTCACCGGAGGCGGCATCACAGTATTCGCCCTGGATGAAGGCGCGGCCTTCAATGGTCAGGCTCTGGAAGCGCTGTTCCCATTCGGCGCGGGTTGGCGTGCTCATGCTGGTTTCCTCTCAAACAGGGTAGAAGAGGCGGTGGCCGTGAAGCCTGGCGCATCCGCAAAGCTGTCAGCCACCCTAAACCAGCCCAAGGGTGTTAGCAATATTTAACAAAGCCTTTGTTACAAGGCTGATATGTTCAAATTATTGAACACTTTTCGATCCTAGCGGGTGGCCTCCAGCGTGACCTCGAAGACCAGCGGCGAATAAGGCGGGATCAGATCTCCGGCACCTTCATCGCCATAGGCCTGTGACGAGGGCACCACGATGCGCCATTGCGAGCCAACCGGCATCTGGGTCAGGGCTGTACGCCAGCCGGGAATGACGCTGGACAGCTTGAACCATTGAGGAGTCTGCTGTTCATCGAAAGTGCTGCCATCAGGCAGTTTACCGATATAGCGGACCTGCACCTGGCCATCGGCTTTGGGCTGCGGCCCGGTACCCTGGCGGATAACGGTTACCAGCACGCCGCCTGGCAATTCCTTCACACCATAACGGGTCTTCTCATTGACCAGAAAGCGGGTTTCCGCCTGCCTGGCGGCTTCCACATTGCTGGATTCCTCCTGCTGGTCGATCGCTTCCTCATGTTGGGCCACCAGCTCATCGATCTTTTTCTGATCCATTGCCAGCGGCTCGCCCTTGTAGGACTGATTCAGGCCCTTGATCAGGTCGTCGATTTGCAAATCCGGCAGCTCGCTTTTCAAGCGGTTGCCGATTTCGGTCCCCAGGCTATAGGCCAGCTCGTCCTTGACCTTGTCCTCGGCGTGCGCCGCCAGAGGAAGGAGCAGACACAGGCTTAACAGCGAAAGGCGTAACATCTACAACATCCTCATGCATGAAGAGCGGCCTGGATAAGCGTATCCAGGGCGCCAGGTTCAGCCGTACCCGCCGGGCCAGCCAGTGCGGTCAGCCAGCCAGCCGGGTCAGGCTGGGAAGTAAGGGGCCAGCCTACACTGGCCTGCTCCAGTCGTGTAAGCAGTTCGTGCTCGGCGTCCAGCTCCAATTGTTTCAAGCGTTCACGCAGCGCGGCGAGTGCCGTATCGGTTTGCGCGGCTGGCTTCCAGTAAGTGCGTAGCACGCGCAGGGGCTCCACAACAGTTGCTCGCCAGGGGGCCGCCACGATCTCCAATAGCCGCTGGCGCTCAATCATTGGTGCCACGCCTCGGTTGCCCAGCCAGGCACCGGTTAGCAGCAGGCAGACATCCGCGCCGGCGCTCTGTAACGTCAGGCAGGCCTGGGTGACATCGGATCTGTCATACAGCGCAAGTGCATAGGGCCAGAGCATTTTTTCCATGATAAGAGTCCTGTAGGCAAGGCGGTCCTGTTGACGATGGGCATGACGGTCAGCGAAGAGTGCTTGCCAGCGGGCGCGAAACCGCCTTTACTCGCCAGTTTCCAAAGGCACCGGTGCTGTCCGGCTCGCCTCACCAGGTCAATAGGCTCTACACTCGCCGCCATGATTCGAATACATAACCTTACCTTACAACGTGGCCCACAGCGTTTGCTGGAAGGTGCCGAACTGACGCTGCACCCAGGCCAGAAGGCCGGTCTTGTGGGTGCCAACGGGGCGGGCAAGTCCAGTCTCTTCGCCCTGCTGCGGGGGCAGCTCGTGCCGGATGCCGGTGATTGCCAGCTACCGGCGGCCTGGCGAATTGCCCACATGCGCCAGGAAGTCGATACCCTTGATCGGCTGGCAGTCGACTATGTCCTGGATGGGGACGTTCACCTGCGTGATATTCAGACCGGGCTGGTAGCGGCAGAAGCCGCGCACGACGGCAATGCTCTGGCGCGCCTGCATGCCGAGCTGGAAGCGGCCGATGGGTATACTGCGGACGCCCGAGCCCGCAAACTGCTGGCTGGGCTTGGTTTCATGCCGGAGCAGATGGAGCGTCGTGTAGGCGACTTCTCAGGCGGCTGGCGGATGCGTCTGAACCTTGCACAGGCACTGATGTGTCCTTCCGACCTGCTGCTGCTTGATGAACCCACCAACCACCTTGATCTCGACGCCATCCTCTGGCTGGAAGACTGGCTCAAGGGCTATCCCGGTACGTTGCTGCTGATCTCCCACGACCGCGACTTCCTTGATGCCGTGGTCGATCAGATCGTTCACCTCGAACAGCAAAAGCTGACGCTCTATCGTGGCGGTTACTCTGTTTTCGAGCGTACCCGCGTCGAGCGGCTGGCCCAACAGCAGCAAGCGTACGAGAAGCAGCAGGCGCAACGTGCGCACATGGAAAAATTCATTGCGCGCTTCAAGGCACAGGCCACCAAGGCACGCCAGGCCCAGAGCCGGATCAAGGCCCTGGAGCGGCTGGAAGAACTGGCGCCTGCCCATGTGGATTCGCCGTTCGATTTCAGTTTTCGTGAGTCCGACAAGCTGTCCAATCCGCTGCTGGACCTTAGCGAAGGCCGCCTCGGCTATGGCGACAAGACCATTCTGCACCCGGTCAAGCTGCAACTGGCGCCCGGTGCCCGTATTGGTCTGCTGGGACCGAACGGGGCGGGTAAGTCCACCTTGATCAAGACCCTGGCTGGCGAACTGCGACTGCTGGGCGGCCGCCTGACCTGCGGTGAGAATCTGGCCATCGGCTATTTTGCCCAGCATCAGCTGGACTCGCTTGACCCCAAGGCCAGCCCGCTGTTGCACCTGCAGCGTATCGCTCCGGGTGAGCGTGAGCAGACGCTACGGGATTTTCTCGGAGGATTCGACTTCCGTGGCAATCGCTGCGATGAGGCTGTCCTGAATTTTTCCGGCGGTGAAAAGGCGCGTCTGGCCCTGGCATTGATCGCCTGGCAAAAGCCCAACCTCTTGTTGCTCGACGAACCGACCAACCACCTGGACCTTGATATGCGCCTGGCGCTGACCATGGCCCTGCAGGAGTTTTCCGGCGCGGTGCTGGTGGTCTCCCACGACCGTCATCTGCTCAAGAGCACGACGGATGAGTTTCTCTTGGTCGCCGATGGCCGCGTACAGGCTTTTGACGGCGACCTGGACGATTATGCGCGGTGGCTGGTGGAGTTTCGCGCCCGCCAGCAACCTGTGTCCGCCCCGGATGCCAATGCCGACAAGGTCGACAAGCGTGCCCAGCGCCAGGCGGCGGCTGCGCTGCGCCAGCAGCTCGCCCCGCTCAAGCGCGAGGCAGACAAGCTCGAAAAGGAGCTGGGCAAGGTCCAGGAAAAGCTGGCCGCACTCGAAACACGTCTGGGCGACAGTGGTCTGTATGAAGCATCACGTAAAGAGGAGCTTCGAGTGGCCTTGGCGGAACAGGCACAACTGAAATCACGCGAGAGCGAACTGGAAGAAGGCTGGCTGGAAGCCCTCGAGCGGCTGGAAAGCCTGCAGCTGGAACTGGAGAACGCCTTGTGATCGAAGAACTTCATTCTCTTATTCCGGCAGGTTGGGAGCGCGGCGTCATTCTGGGCGTGCAGGTCCTGGCTATCCTGCTTGCCGGGTATATCCTGCAACGCTTCATCGCACGGGCCATTACCCGCATCGGCGAGCGTTATCACTTGCCGCCGCAGTTCGTACTGGTCATGCGGGGCTTGCTGCGCTGGCTGATCATGGGCAGTGCACTGCTCATGGTCCTGGAGCGTTTTGGTGTGTCCGGCTCGGTTCTCTGGGCGGCCCTTTCCGGCTTTATCGCGGTGGCTGCAGTTGCGTTCTTTGCCATCTGGAGCGTCCTGTCCAACCTGTTCTGTGCGCTGCTCATCTTTACGGTGGGACCGTTTCGGCTGGGCGATCGGGTCGAGATCATCGATGCGGCGGACAAGCCCGGCGTGAAAGGACGTGTCGTGGCGATCAACATGCTGTATACCACGCTGGAAGACATGACCGAAGGCGTCAACAGCGAGGAAGCTGCGCTGTTGCAGATTCCCAATTCGCTGTTTTTCCAGAAGGCTGTTCGCCGCTGGCGTGGTACAGACGTACCCTTCACCTTCCTGGATCGCTGATAAAAGGAGTTCCCGATGGCGCTGCATACATGGCTGGCCTTTCTGCTGGCCTGCTGGGTGATCAGTCTTTCCCCTGGCGCAGGCGCCATTGCTTCCATGTCGGCGGGGTTGCGTCATGGTTTCTGGCATGGCTACTGGAACGCTATTGGCCTGCAGTTGGGGCTTGCTCTGCAGATTGCGATCGTGGCCGCCGGGGTAGGGGCTCTGCTCGCAACCTCGCAACTGGCGTTCGCGGTAATCAAATGGTTCGGCGTGCTGTACCTGGTCTACCTCGCCATCCGGCAGTGGAAAGCCGCACCCATGGACTTTTCCAACGCACCCAAACCCGGCGCTACCGCCAGCGCCTCTTCGCTAGTCTTTCGTGGTTTCCTGGTGAATGCCAGCAACCCCAAGGCCGTTGTGTTCATGCTGGCGGTATTGCCTCAGTTCATCAATCCCAGTCAGCCGTTGCTGGCTCAGTACCTGATCATTGGCGCTACCATGGTCACGGTCGACCTGATCGTTATGGCTGGCTATACCGGTCTTGCCGCCAGGGTGCTGCGCGTATTGCGCACGCCACGTCAGCAGCGGCTCACCAACCGCGTCTTCTCTGGCTTATTCATGGGCGCTGCCGGGCTGCTGGCCACGGTTCGGCAAGCTGTCAGCTGAGTCTGCTACACCGCTAATCCTTTCATGCCAGCTGATCCGCTTGCCAGAGCGGTTTGGCTGAGCGCTCTCGCCTGTTGATATCTCGTTGCGCGCCCTTGCGCCAATCCCGTCTCCCGACGAAAACCTGAAAACAGCGACTCGGCAGGCTTGTAACAAAGCATTACAAGTAGAACACTATGGCTAATGCCATCCATTCTTGTTTGGAATCCGTTCATGTTTAAGCTGTACCGGCTGTTTGCTGTACTGTTGTTGCCCCTGCTTGCTTCACTCAGTCCGGCCGTGCAGGCCGAGCCCGAGGATGAGGCCGCCCACGCCTTGCATATCCTGGGCTACCTTGGCGCGGATTATCCCGCCACGGTGAGTAAGGGCGCCGTTATCAAGGAAGCGGAATACCGCGATCAGCTGGATCTCCTGCATACCTTGCAAACCCTGATCGAAGGTCTGCCGGCGCGTCCTGAACGGACCGAGTTGGAGCAGGGCGTCACCCACCTGCGCGAGGCCATCACGCAGAAGGCCGACGGCGATGCGGTCGGACAGGAAGCGAGGGCGCTAGCCGCTCGACTGGCTCAGCTGTACCACGTGGCGCAGGCGCCAGCTATTACCCCAGACCCAACCCGTGGCGCACCGCTCTACGCCCAACAGTGCGGGGTCTGTCATGGTAATACCGGGGCGGGCGACGGCCCGGCCGGCATCGGTTTGGAACCCCCTCCCGGCGATCTGCGCGATCCGGCGCGAATGGATCACCTGAGCCTCTACGATATTTACAACACCGTCACGCGGGGCATCGACGGCACGGACATGCCTTCCTTTGCCAATCAACTCGATGAGCGTCAGCGCTGGGATGTGGCGTCCTACATTGCAAGCTTTAGTGCCGATCCGACGAAAGCGGGTGCGGCCTCGTTCGATCTAGCGCAGCTGGCGGGCCGCACACCTGCCGAAGTGGCCGCCGCACAAGGAGATGAGGTTGCGGCCGCGTTCCGTGCCCAGCGTGCCAAACCGCCTGTACAGCAACGCGGCCCTGCCCAGCTGATCGATTACACCCGGGCAACTCTGGATAAAAGCCTGGCGGTCTACCGCGAAGGCGAGCATGACCAGGCTTATGACCTATCGGTGGCAGCCTATCTGGAAGGATTCGAACTGGTGGAAAGCGCCCTGGATAACCTGGACGCGACCCTGCGCAAGGACACCGAAAAGGCGCTCATGGCTTATCGGCAGTCCTTACAGGATGGCCTTGCCGTGGAGGAAGCCCAGGCTCGCCTGGACATAGCCAAGACGAAACTGGCAGCAGCCAGCGACCTGTTGAGCGGCGGTGGCATGTCCACCTCGCTGAGCTTTTTCGCCAGCCTTCTGATCCTTGTCCGTGAAGGTCTGGAAGCCATTCTGGTATTGGCCGCCGTGCTGGCTTTCCTGCGCAAAACCGGCCAGCAGTCCGCCATCCGTAGCGTGAACATCGGCTGGGGCCTGGCCATGCTGGCTGGTGTCGCTACCTGGGCGGTGGCAGCGTATGCGCTCAATATCAGTGGTGCGCAGCGGGAATTGATGGAAGGCATTACCGGTCTGTTCGCCAGTGTGGTGCTGCTCTGGGTCGGTATCTGGATGCATGACCGCCGCAACGCTGCCGCTTGGCAGGACTACATCAAGAACAGCCTCGTGGGTGGCGGTGGTCGTTTCGGCTTTGCCGTGCTGGCGTTCTTTTCGGTCTATCGCGAGCTATTCGAAGTCATCCTGTTCTACGAGACCCTGTGGCTACAGGCCGGCCCGGCAGGTCATGCGGCGGTACTGGGCGGTGCGATTACCGCGGTTGTTCTGCTGGTAGGGCTTGCCTGGATCATCCTGCGAGGCTCCATGCGTCTGCCGCTGGGCCTGTTCTTCAGCGCCAATGCCGTCCTGTTGTGTCTGTTGTCGGTAATTTTCGCCGGGCATGGCGTGGCGGCGCTGCAAGAAGCCGGTGTGATCGGCACCCGTCCGGTACCGTTCTTTGATCTCGACTGGCTGGGTATCCACGCCGATGCCTATACCTTGACCGCCCAGGGCATCGCGATCGTGGCCATTGCGCTACTCTATGCCCGCAGCCGCTATGCCGAACGCCGTCGTGAGGTGTCAGGCGGCTCTGTCGGAAACGCGTAAGAGGTTTACATGCATATCTGGATCGACGCGGACGCCTGTCCGCGGGCTGCCAAAGAGCTGGTCTTCAAGTTTGCCCTGAAGCGCAAGCTCAACGTGATCATGGTGGCGGGCCAGCCACAGATCAAACCGCCGTATGCCTGCGTGCGGTTGATTATTGTGGAAAGCGGGATGGATGCGGCAGACGATTACTTGGTCGAACAGGCCCAGCCGGGTGATCTGGTCATCTGCAGCGACGTGCCGCTGGCGGATCGGTTGGTGAAAAAGGGCGTGGATGCGCTCGACCCGCGTGGCAAGGAGTTCGATACCCGTAACATGGGCGAGCGTCTGGCGGTGCGTAACCTGATGACTGATCTGCGCGATCAGGGCCAGATGGGCGGTGGTCAGCCGCCCTATGGGGAAAAGGAAAAGCAGGCCTTTGCCAATTCGCTCGACCGCCTGCTTACCCGGTTGACCCGCTCGGCGTAGAGCTGGCTCAGGCTGGCTCTACGTTCTGCTCCTGGTCGGCTCTTGCCAGCCAGACTTGCAGCTGCGGCAATGATAGGGGCTTGCTGAAGAAATAACCCTGGATGAAGTCGCACTGGTTTTCCCTGAGGAAAGTCAGCTGCTCTAGGGTCTCCACACCTTCGGCCACAACTCTGAGCTGCAGTTTGTGCGCCATGGCAATAATCGCGGCAGTAATCTCCATATCGGTCTGCTGATTAGGAATATCACGCACAAACGAGCGATCGACCTTGAGCGTATCGACCTTGAACTTGCTTAGGTACGCCAGGGAGGAGTAGCCACTGCCAAAGTCATCGATCGAAACCTTTACGCCAAGCGCTCGAATTCGTTCTAACAACTCAATCGCCAGGTTGAGGTTATGCATCAGAGCATTTTCAGTCAGCTCGAGCGTCAGCGCCTCGGGCGGCAGGTCGGCCGCGCTGAGCGCTTCTTCCACCCGCTTGGGAAGCGTGCGGTCGGTGAGGTTCAGCGGCGAGCAGTTCACAGCGACCCGTAGATCACTATAACCCAGCTCCCGTAGGATTTTGAGGTCTCGACAGGCACGCCGCATGACCCAATGATCCAGCTCACCAATTTGCCCGCTCAACTCTGCTACATGGACAAAGCGGTCAGGCCTGATGGGACCAAGCGTCGGATGATTCCAGCGAACCAATGCCTCCAGGCTGGCGGTGGTCCGCGCATCACTGGTAACAATAGGCTGGTAATGTACTTCCAGCGTGCCTTCAGTAATGGCCTGACGCAGTTCCTGCTCCAAGTGAAGTGTTTCCTCCGCCTGGGTCTGCAATTCTGGAGCAAAATGCAGGAAGCGATTACGCCCGTTGCGCTTGCATTGCCCCAAGGCAAGGCCTGCATTGCGCAGCAGTTCATTGGCGGAACGGCCATCCTTGGGATAGTGGGCAATGCCGATGCTCAGCGTCATGCCTATCTGCTGTCCGCTCAGATTGAAAGGCGGACGGAGTTGTTCCAACAGCCGCATGGCAAGGTTTTCGCTGTGCTCAGGCTGTGCCTCAGGAACCAGGACTAGAAACTCGTTACCCTGACGAGCGACGTGCACAGTGCTATCAAGCACGGCCGTGATGCGTTGGGCAACCTGGGTAAGCAGATCGTCGCCCACGTTGTAGCCCAGGCTGTCATTGATTCGCTTGAAGTGATCCAGATCCAGATTGAGCAGGGCAAGGCCTTCTTCAGGGGTGGCCTTGTTGATGATGCGCGCCAGCGTCTGTGTAAAGCTGTAATCATTCAGCAGCTGGGTAAGCGGATCGAGCAGCGTAACCTGACTCAGCGCCGTCGATACTTCCTCCAGGCGCACGCTCTGCTCATGGAAGCGTTGCTCTAGGCGGGCGGCTGTCAGGCCTGCACAGATCACAGTCATGGTCAGAAACGCGATGATGGTGCCCAGAAGCCCATGATGGGTTTCATGGGACATCATGAGGGGCGTGTTTTCAGGCACTGCCAGTGTCAGGGCGGCCATGCCAGTGAAGTGCATAGACACGATCGCACCGCCTAGAATCAGGCTACCCAGGATCATGAGCAATTGGGTATGGCGACCGGCTTGGTTACGGACGTAAAACGCCATGATCAATGCCGCCAGAGACGCCAGGATAGCCACCAGGATGGAGACCAGGAACAGGAGCGGGTCGTACACCTGGACACCAATGGAATTGATTGCGGACATTCCGGTGTAGTGCATGGCTGCAATGCCGCAGCCCGCTGCGACCGATGCTGCCAGGTATTCCCAGGTAGCAAGCCGCTCACGACTGATAAGCCACATGACAACGCAGGACACGGCAACGGCGATGCCTAACGACAGCAACGTCATGCTGTAGCCGTACTGCATGCTGACCGGCGAGGCATAGGAAAGCATCGCAATGAAGTGCATTGACCAGATACCGCTCCCCAGCGCCAGGCCGCCTACACCACACCAGAGCAGACGGTTCTTACTCAAGGCGGCCGACGAGGCGCGTCTGGCCATGTAAAGCGCGGTATAACCGGCCGCTGTCGCTACCAGATAGGACAGCAGAACCAGAACGAAATGATGATGATCGGAGCCGACCGGTACGAAGCCGTCAGGCAGGGATGTGGCAAGCAACATGATTACAGACTCGAAAGGACATCCTACTGCATCGATATCTTCAATATCGCCACGGCAAGGCTACTGAATACGTTGGTAATGGCCTTATCGGCCGCCCGTCGGCCAAGCTTGAGGGTGACCGACAGGTGGAGGCGGGAAAAAGAAGGGAAACTATTTTTTCGGAGCACGTACCCGGCGCCATAGCCAGAGGACTACACCCAGGACCAGCAGGGCGCCGAGTACCATTAGTTCGTAGCGTTTGAGATTGCCCAGGGCTCCTTCGAGCACTGCTCCAAAGTGATAGGCCGCTAATCCCAGGACAGTGGCCCAGACAATGGCGCCGATACCATTGAGCAACAGGTAGCGCGCCGGAGGATAGCCCGACATGCCAATGGCCACCGGCATTACCGTTCTCAGGCCGTAGACGAAGCGAAAGCTGAGCACCCATAGATCGGGATGACGGCGAATATGATCCAGCGCCTTGTCTCCCATGGCTTCCCAGCGAGGCTTTCGCTTGAGTAGCTTACGACCGTGACGGCGACCCAGAAAATACCACAGCTGGTCGCCTGCATAACTTCCCATGAAGGCCACCATGATGACCGTCTGGATGTTCATGTATTCGCGGAAGGCTAGAAAACCTGCCAGAACCAGAATGGTTTCACCCTCGAAGAACGTGCCGAGGAAGAGGGCGAAATAACCGAAATCATGGAGGAATTGTTGCAGCATCGTCACGACAACAGGGCGAAATGAAGGCGCAGCCTAACTCGGTTAGCCGCCGGAAGGAAGCTATCGCTTCGCCTAACCCTTTTTAAAAGCAGGGGATTTGCATAGCGATGTGCCAAGCCGAAGCTAGAGGTCGTCTGCCTTAAACAGGGTTGATAGACATGCCTTATTGTCATCAGTTGTTACCATTCGGTCATGATAGTGACTTATAACTCATCACAATGACTCTGCTTGAGTCCGGGAGTACACCGTGAGTTTCACTTCAGTAAGCCGTTCCTTTCCATTCACGCGGATGCGCCGCCAGCGCCGGGATGACTTTTCCCGCCGTTTGATGCGTGAGCACACGCTGACCGTAGACGACCTGATCCTGCCGATGTTCGTGCTCGACGGCGAAAATCGCCGTGAAAGCGTGCCCTCCATGCCGGGCGTCGAGCGTCTATCCATCGATCTTCTACTGGAAGAAACGGCTGAGCTTGTAGCATTAGGCATTCCTGCCGTCGCTCTGTTCCCCGTCACACCGCCTGAGAAGAAATCTCTCGATGGTGCCGAGGCTTACAACCCTGATGGTATCGCCCAGCGGGCCACGCGTGCGCTCCGTGAACACTTTCCAGAGCTGGGCGTGATTACTGACGTTGCGCTCGATCCGTTTACCACCCACGGACAGGATGGCATTCTCGATGAGAAGGGCTATGTGCTGAACGACATATCCGTCGAGGTGCTGGTCAGGCAGGCGCTGTCCCATGCGGCCGCCGGTGCCCAAGTCGTTGCGCCGTCGGACATGATGGATGGCCGGGTAGGGGCCATTCGCGCGGCCCTGGAAGACGCGGGTTATCACAACGTGCAGATCATGGCCTACTCGGCCAAGTATGCGAGTGCCTATTATGGGCCTTTCCGGGATGCGGTCGGCTCGGCCGCCAACCTGGGCAAAGGCAACAAGGCGACCTACCAGATGGATCCGGCCAACAGTGACGAAGCCTTGCAGGAGGTGGCGGGCGATCTGGCCGAGGGGGCCGATTCCGTCATGGTTAAGCCGGGCATGCCTTACCTGGACATTGTGCGCCGGGTGAAGGACGAGTTCCGCGTGCCGACCTTTGTGTATCAGGTCAGCGGTGAATACGCCATGCACATGGCCGCAATCCAGAACGGCTGGCTATCCGAGGCGGTGATTCTGGAATCTCTGCTCGCTTTCAAACGTGCCGGCGCTGATGGCATTCTGACTTACTTTGCCAAACGCGCTGCCCAACAATTACGTCAGGAGCGTTAACGCTCCCAAGGAGCTGCCATGAACAGCCAAGGACTCATTGATACTACTGCGCGCACCGAGGAGGCCGCATTGACCGACGCTACGCCCACCGTTGAAACCACGCCTGCGGTCGCGGTGCCAGAAGCACCGGCCGTGCCAGCCTTAAGTGTTGACGACAGTAGCCTGTATATTCACCGGGAACTGTCTCAGCTGCAATTCAACATCCGGGTGCTCGAACAGGCCCTCGATGAGTCCTATCCGCTGCTTGAACGGCTCAAGTTCCTGCTGATCTTTTCCAGCAACCTGGACGAGTTTTTCGAGATTCGTGTCGCGGGTCTGAAAAAACAGGTCGCCTTTGCCCGCGAGCAGGCCGGTGCCGACGGCTTGCTGCCGCATCAGGCCCTGGCCCGTATCAGCGACATCGTGCATGAGCAGGTGGCGCGCCAGTACACCATTCTCAACGATGTGCTGTTGCCGGAGCTGTCCAAACATCAGATCCGCTTCATTCGCCGCCGCAACTGGGATCTGAAGATCAAGGGCTGGGTGCGTAAGTTCTTCCGCGACGAGATCGCCCCAATTATCACGCCCATCGGGCTCGATCCCACACACCCGTTCCCGCTCCTGGTTAACAAGAGTCTCAACTTCATCGTTGAGCTGGAAGGGATGGACGCCTTTGGCCGCGACTCGGGTCTGGCCATTATTCCGGCGCCGCGTTCGCTGCCGCGTATCATCAGCGTGCCCGAAGAAATTGGCGGCCCGGGCGACAACTACGTTTTCCTCTCTTCGATGATCCATGCCCATGCCGACGACCTGTTCCCCGGCATGAAGGTGAAGGGCTGCTTCCAGTTCCGTCTGACCCGTAACGCCGACCTGTCGGTGGACGCCGAAGATGTAGACGACCTGGCCCGCGCACTGCGAGGCGAGCTGTTCTCCCGCCGCTACGGGGATGCGGTACGCCTAGAGGTGGTCGAAAGCTGCCCGAAGAACCTTACGGACTATCTGCTCAAGCAGTTCAATCTGGCTGAAAGCGAGCTGTACAAGGTCAACGGCCCGGTCAACCTGACGCGCTTGTTCAGTGTGACGGGACTCGACAGCCACCCTGAGCTGCAGAACGCCCCGCTGACGCCCAGCATTCCCAAGCTACTCCAGAAGAAGGAAAACCTCTTCAACGTACTGGGCAAGATCGATGTGCTGCTGATGCACCCGTTCGAGTCCTTTACGCCTGTGGTTGACCTGCTGCGCCAGGCCGCCAAGGACCCCAGCGTTCTGGCCATCAAGCAGACCCTGTACCGCAGCGGCGCCAACTCGGAAATCGTCGATGCGCTGGTGGAAGCGGCGCGTAGCGGCAAGGAAGTGACGGCTGTCATCGAATTGCGGGCGCGTTTCGACGAGGAATCCAACCTGCAACTGGCGAGCCGTCTCCAGCAGGCAGGGGCCGTGGTGATCTATGGGGTGGTCGGCTTCAAGACTCACGCCAAGATGATGCTCATTCTGCGCCGTGAAAATGGTGAGTTGCGGCGTTATGCACACCTGGGCACTGGTAACTACCATGCCGGCAACGCGAAGCTGTACACCGACTACAGCCTGCTGACGGCTGACATAGCCCTGACCGAGGACGTTCACAAGCTGTTCAACCAGTTGATCGGTATGGGCAAGACCCTGCGCATGAAAAAGCTCCTGCATGCGCCGTTTACGCTCAAGAAGAACCTGCTGGAAATGATCAACCGTGAGGCCGCTGCAGCTGCGGAGGGTCGCCCCGCGCACATTATGGCCAAGGTCAACGGTCTGACCGATCCCAAGGTTATCCGAGCGCTATACAAAGCAAGCCAGGCGGGTGTGAAAATCGATCTGGTCGTTCGCGGAATGTGCTGTCTGCGTCCGGGCGTACCGGGCGTGTCGCATAACATCCAGGTGCGTTCGATCATCGGCCGCTTTTTGGAGCACAGCCGGATCTACTACTTCCTCAATGGGGGAGATGAGCGCATGTACCTGTCCAGTGCGGACTGGATGGAGCGAAACCTCGACATGCGTGTGGAGACCTGCTTCCCGGTGGAAGGCAAAAAGCTCATTTCACGGGTCAAGAAGGATCTGGAAGCCTACCTCACTGACAACACCCAGAGCTGGGTGCTGCAGGAGGACGGGAGTTACCAGCGCATTTCGCCAACGGGCAACCAGAACCCGCGGACTGTGCAGGCGACTCTCATGGAGCGCCTGAGCAGTCCGGGTATCAACACACGGTAAGGGTATAGCCGATCCGCGTGAGCCACTGCGCTTCCTGTTCGAAGTCAGCCTGGGTCAGCGGATTCTGCTCCAGCCAGCCGACCGGGAAGCATACCGCGAGGCTGCGCGGGCCTGCCTTGAGCGTCACGATGGGGCGCTCCTGGTTGCTGCGGATATGATGGAACAGAATGGCAAAGCGCAGCAGGATGCACAGGCGGATCAGGCTTTCGCCTTCTTCATCACCCAGCTCGGCGAAGCGATCCCGCGGGATATTCCGGCGATGGCCGCGCACCAGAAGGGCCAGCATCTGCTGGTCGCGTCGGGAAAACCCAGGTAGATCGGAATGCTCGATCAGATAGGCGCCGTGCTTGTGATAGTGGTAGTGGGCAATGTCCAGCCCGATCTCATGCACGCGCGCTGCCCAGGTCAGCAGTTCCCGGTAGCAAGGATTGCTCAGATTCCAGGCTTCGGTAACCTGTTCGAAGGCCTTCAGGGCACGGCGCTCGACCCGTTCGGCCTGACGCTTGTCCACATGGTAGCGTTCTGCCAGGGCTGACAACGTACGCTCCCGTACATCTTCGTGGTGCTGGCGACCGATCATGTCATAGAGCACACCTTCACGCAGTGCGCCTTCAGACAGGTTCATCTCCTGCAGCTCCAGCGCTTTGAAGATTGCCTCTAAAATGGCGAGACCACCCGGCAGAATGGTGCGGCGGTCGGGCTTGACCCCTTCGATATCGAGCTTTTCGATATCGCCCTGCTTGAAGATCTTGCGCTTGAGCCACTCGATGCCTTCGGCATTGACCTCACCCTTGCCGCGTCCGGCGGCTTGGATGGCCAGGGCTACGGCACGGATGGTGCCGGAGGCGCCTACGGCTTCCTGCCAGCCTTTTTCGCGCAGGCTCTGGTCGATGTTCATCAACTCCAGCCGGGCGGCCGTGTAGGCCTGGGCATAGCGGGACGGCGTAATCTTGCCGTCCGCGAAGAACCGCTTGGTATAACTGACGCAGCCCATCTGCAGGCTTTCGCGCTGATGGGTTTCAAAGCGCTGGCCGATAATGAACTCGGTGCTGCCACCACCGATATCAGTCACCAGGCGACGGCCTTCCATATCTGGCATGGTATGGGAAACGCCCAGGTAGATCAGGCGGGCTTCTTCACGGCCGGAGATGACTTCCACGGAATGCCCCAGTACCTGCTGGGCACGCATGATGAAGTCGCTGCGGTTCCTGGCCTCGCGAAGCGCGTTGGTGCCCACGATACGTACGGCGCCCAGTGGCAGGCCGGTGATCAACTGGGCAAAGCGGCGCAGGCATTCAAGCCCGCGTTCCATGGCTTCTTCGCTGAGCATTCGTGATTCGTCCAGCCCAGCGGCCAGCTGAATCTTTTCGCCCATACGTTCAAGGATACGAATTTCGCCATGGTCAGTCCGCGCCCGAACAATGTGAAAGCTATTGGAGCCAAGATCGATGGCAGCAATCAGGGGAAACGGTTCTGCGGATGAATGCGGCATGCTGACGGTCTCATACATAAACGTCGACAATCGTGCCACGATCGAAGAGGTCTGCCAAACCTCAACGTGCAGTCAGACTGTTTCAGTCGATGGGCTGTGGCCTGGATCAATGAACCGAACCGATGAACTGTGCCAGCTCCGGCGTCCCGGGGTTGGCGGATAATTTCTTGGGATTGCTCAGTTCATGCACCTTGCCTTGATGCATGAACACCTGTACATCGCCCACTTGGCGGCAAAGCGCGTCTCATGAGGCATCATGATCAGTGTCATGCCATCCTGGACCCGCTGCTTCCTGCTAAAGATTCTTGCCTAGGCTGAAAATCACTTAATCAACCTTGCCTTGATTTTAAAAGGAATACGATTGGTGCTGGTTATTGGCACCAGCACGAGTCTGGTATCCAGCTTCTCGGCACCCGCTGTGCCGTGTCGATATTGAGACCATGCGGATGAGGCATGCTGCTCCGTTCTAGTGCGCAGCTTCACTAAGAAGGGCAAAACAAGGCGTATTCGTACAGGCAGCCCGCTGATTTTCCGGCGGTCTGCCAAATGGTGTAATTGAGAGGCTTTAGCTGTCCCAATAAAGAGACTTAATGGCTTGTGCCTTCCTGTTAAGCGCTGGCAGGGCTATAGTGGTCGTTCTTTTTTGTCGTTTCCGAATTCGGAGAAAGTCCATGAGCGAATACATCACCAACGTCAGCGATGCCAGCTTCGAGCAGGACGTGCTCAAGGCTGACGGTCCCGTGCTGGTCGACTACTGGGCCGAATGGTGTGGTCCCTGCAAAATGATTGCGCCGGTTCTGGATGAAATCGCCAAGGACTATCAGGGCAAGCTGAAGGTTTGCAAACTCAACATTGATGAAAACCAGGACACCCCGCCGAAGTATGGCGTACGCGGTATCCCGACGCTGATGCTGTTCAAGAACGGCTCCGTTGAAGCCACCAAGGTGGGTGCGTTGTCCAAATCCCAGCTGGCGGCATTCCTCGATAGCAATATCTGATTTTATTGCTCTCGATCAAAGGCCCTGCGTTTAGCGGGGCTTTTTGTTATTTAGCACTAGACGTCCTGTCTAGCAGGGTGCTACATTCGATCTCGCAACGACACAAACGCGTGTCGCCCTCTGCATGCCTTCGCCGATTCTCTTACTAGAATAACCAACGCGATTCTGTCGTTAGCCGCGGCGAGGCCTCTCAAGCCAAAAAGATTCTTACTCCCTCCTTTTCTCAGTTAGCAACGTCTATGAACCTTACCGAACTCAAGCAAAAGCCAATCACGGAACTGTTGGAAATGGCGGAAGCCATGGGCCTGGAAAACATGGCTCGCTCCCGCAAGCAGGACGTGATTTTCTCTCTGCTGAAAAAACACGCAAAAAGCGGTGAAGAGATTTCCGGTGATGGCGTGCTGGAGATTCTGCAGGATGGCTTCGGCTTCCTGCGTAGTGCGGACTCCTCCTACCTGGCCGGCCCCGACGATATCTACGTCTCTCCCAGTCAGATCCGCCGTTTCAATCTGCGCACCGGTGATACCATCATCGGCAAGATTCGCCCGCCGAAAGAAGGCGAGCGTTACTTCGCGCTGCTCAAGGTCGATACCATCAACTATGATCGACCCGAGAATGCGAAGAACAAGATCCTGTTCGAAAACCTGACGCCGCTGTTCCCCAACAAGCGCCTGACGATGGAAGCCGGTAATGGTTCCACCGAAGACCTCACCGGCCGAGTGATCGACCTGTGTGCGCCGATTGGCAAGGGCCAGCGTGGTCTGATCGTCGCTCCGCCGAAAGCGGGCAAGACGCTGATGCTGCAGAACATCGCCAGCAACATCACCCGTAACAACCCCGAGTGCCACCTGATCGTTCTGTTGATCGACGAGCGCCCGGAAGAAGTAACCGAAATGCAGCGTACCGTGCGCGGCGAAGTAGTGGCGTCCACCTTTGACGAGCCGCCAACCCGCCACGTACAGGTTGCTGAAATGGTAATCGAGAAGGCCAAGCGTCTGGTCGAGCACAAGAAAGACGTGGTGATCCTGTTGGACTCCATTACCCGTCTGGCACGTGCCTACAACACCGTGATCCCGAGCTCCGGCAAGGTACTGACCGGTGGTGTGGACGCCCATGCGCTCGAAAAGCCCAAGCGTTTCTTCGGTGCGGCACGTAACATCGAAGAAGGCGGTAGCCTGACCATTCTGGCAACAGCTCTGGTCGATACCGGCTCGAAGATGGACGAAGTCATCTACGAAGAATTCAAGGGTACCGGTAACATGGAACTTCAGCTGGATCGCAAGATCTCCGAGAAGCGCGTATTCCCCGCCATCAACATCAACCGTTCCGGCACCCGCCGCGAAGAGTTGCTGACCGGTGAGGAAGAGCTGCAGCGTATCTGGATTCTGCGCAAGATCCTGCATCCGATGGAAGAGATCGGTGCCATCGAGTTCCTGCTCGATAAGTTGCGTCAGACCAAGACCAACGACGAGTTCTTCGACTCGATGAAGCGCAAGTAAGACTGAAAAGGCCGGGGTTTCCCGGCCTTTTTACATTCCGGGCAGGCTTTTCATTTTCGAAAAGGGGGCCAGGAGCGGTACACTTTCCGCTTCATTCTCTGCCGAGATACCTCCCGCTATGCAATACCGCGACCTTCGCGACTTCATCCGCGGCCTGGAACAGCGTGGCGAGCTGAAGCGCATCCAGACCCCCGTCTCGCCCAACCTCGAAATGACCGAAGTGTGTGACCGTACCTTGCGTCGCAAGGGGCCGGCTCTGCTGTTCGAAAATCCGACCGGATACGACATGCCTGTGCTAGGCAACCTGTTTGGCACACCTGAGCGGGTTGCGATGGGCATGGGTGCAGAAGATGTCGGTGAACTGCGCGAGATTGGCAAGCTGCTGGCATTTCTGAAGGAGCCGGAGCCGCCCAAGGGACTGAAGGATGCCTGGTCAAAGCTGCCGATCTACAAGAAGGTCATCAGCATGGCGCCCAAGGTGATGAAGGACGCCCCTTGCCATGAGGTGATCGAAGAGGGCGAGGCGGTTGATCTGTCCCGCTTGCCGATCCAGCATTGCTGGCCGGGCGATGTCGGTCCGTTGATCACCTGGGGCCTGACCGTTACCAAAGGACCGAACAAGGAACGGCAGAACCTGGGTATCTACCGTCAGCAGGTCATTGGTCGCAACAAGGTCATCATGCGCTGGCTTAGCCATCGTGGCGGCGCCCTGGATTTTCGTGAATGGTGCGCCAAGTATCCAGGCAAGCCCTATCCCGTGGCGGTAGCCCTGGGTGCAGATCCGGCAACGATTCTGGGCGCTGTTACGCCGGTTCCGGATACGCTGTCCGAATATGCATTTGCTGGCCTTCTGCGTGGCAGCCGTACCGAGCTGGTGAAATGCATCGGCAGTGACCTACAGGTACCGGCCAGCGCCGAGATCATTCTGGAAGGCTTCATCTATCCCGGCGAGATGGCTGATGAGGGGCCTTACGGTGACCATACCGGCTATTACAATGAAGTAGACCGCTTCCCAGTGTTTACCGTCGAGCGTATCACTCGCCGCCGTGACGCGATCTACCACAGTACCTATACCGGACGTCCGCCGGATGAGCCGGCCATTCTTGGTGTGGCATTGAACGAAGTGTTCGTGCCGATCCTGCAAAAGCAATTTCCCGAGATCGTCGATTTCTACCTGCCGCCTGAAGGATGCTCCTACCGTATGGCGGTAGTGACCATGAAAAAGCAGTACCCCGGCCATGCCAAGCGGGTGATGCTGGGCGTCTGGAGCTTCCTGCGCCAGTTTATGTACACCAAGTTTGTGATCGTGACCGATGATGACATCAACGCTCGGGACTGGAACGATGTGATCTGGGCTATCACGACCCGCATGGACCCCAAGCGCGACACCGTGATGATCGACAACACGCCTATCGACTATCTGGATTTCGCTTCGCCGATTTCGGGCCTGGGCTCGAAGATGGGGTTGGATGCCACCAACAAGTGGCCCGGAGAGACCAATCGGGAGTGGGGGCGGGCTATCGTCAAGGACGAAGCCGTGGTCAAGCGGGTCGATGAGATCTGGTCCAGCCTGGGGATCGATTGATGGATACTGTTGGCCCGGCGGGGATAAGTTGCGCACATTGTGCGTCGAATCCTATGCATACAGAGGAATTTGCAGGCATGGGATTCGTGCAGAGCTATCCCCAGACATCCACTTCCATTCACAAGGCGTCCTGAGATGAAGGTCACGTTACGTCCCTCTGGGGCGGTACTCGAGACGTTACCTGGCGAGCGTATCCTGGATGCGGCACGCAGGCTGGGGTATGAGTGTCCGCACAGCTGCCGCAACGGTAATTGCCATGTCTGTGCAGCCTTGTTGATCGAAGGGCGGGTCAGGCAGCAGAACGATGTCATCGACCACGGTGAGATTTTCGTCTGCCTGGCCGAGCCGCTCGAAACATGCGAGTTGCATTGGGATGGAGTGTTGGCGCCGGGCGAGCTTCCAGTAGGCACCTTTGCCTGTCAGGCCCTGGCATGTGAGGAGGTGGGCGGAGATGTACGCCGTGTCCGGCTGCTGGCTCCAGCAGGCAAGCCCCCGCGCTATCACGCTGGACAATACCTGATGCTTGAGCGGGACGATGGCAAGCAGTCGGCCTTTTCGCTGGCATCCGCACCGCATCAGGGGCGTGAGCTGGAGTTGCATATTCTGACGCGTGAAGAGAGCAGTCAGGCAATTATTCAGCAGCTTGAGCGAGAACGCATGGTGCGCGTCCAGCTGCCTTTTGGCGATGCGCATCTGGCCGATCTGCCTCCAGGCCCGCTTGTTCTGATCGCGGCCGGAACGGGAATGGCACAAATGCACAGCCTTATCGAGGATTGCCGCGCGCGCGGCTTCGATCAACCCCTGCACCTGTATTGGGGCGTGCGTCATCCCAATGACTTCTATGCATTACCCCATTGGGAGGAGTGGGAGCAGGACCCCCGTCTTCACTTGAACAAGGTAGTGAGTGACCTGTGTGGATGGGAGGGACGTTGTGGCCTTCTGCATGAAGCGGTGCGAGAGGACTTCGCCGATCTGAAGTCACTGCACGTGTATGCCAGTGGGTCGCCTGCCATGGTTTATGCCACATTGGATGCGCTGGTCGAAGGTGGGATGGATCCTCACCAAATGCGGGCCGACGTGTTCGCCTACGCGCCAAGAGAGGCGCTGGGGTTGTAAGCCGGACCGATCCAGTCCGTAGCTGGATCGGTCCGCTACCTTAACTCAATACCGGGTTTTTATGGCGCAGCGTCAAGGCCAGGAACACAATGGCCAATACGCATGACGCGACCAGCAGCATGAAACCGCCGTCCCAGCCGTACAGGTCCACCGTGTAGCCAACCAGTGCGTTGGCGGCTACCGAGCCCCCCAGGTAGCCGAATAGGCCGGTAAAGCCGGCAGCTGTCCCGGCGGCTTTCTTGGGCACCAGCTCCAGGGCCTGCAAACCGATCAGCATCACCGGGCCGTAGATCAGAAAGCCAATGGCGATCAGCGCGAACATATCGACCATGGGATTTCCTGGCGGGTTGAGCCAGTAAACCACGGTGCCGACTGCCACCAGAGCCATGAACACTACACCGGTGGCGCCACGATTGCCCTTGAACAGTTTGTCCGATAGCCAGCCGCACAGCAGCGTGCCGGGAATACCGGCCCACTCATACAGAAAGTACGCCCAGGATGATTTGTCTACCGTGAAATGCTTGGCTTCCTTCAGGTAGGTAGGCGCCCAATCCAGCACGCCGTAACGCAGCAGATAGACGAATACGTTGGCCAGTGCGATGTACCAGAGCATGCGGTTTTTCAGCACGTATTTGACAAAGATTTCCTTTGTACTGAATTCGCGTTCATGGCTCTCGTCGTAGCCTTCCGGGTAGTCCTGCTTGTATTCCTCGATAGGTGGCAACCCACAGGACTGCGGCGTATCGCGCATGGTCAGGAACGCGAAAACTGCAACACCCAGCGCTACAGCCGCCGGAACGTAGAAGGCTGAGTGCCAATCGTTGAACCAGCCGAGCCCCAGCAGAAACAGCGGGCCAATCAGACCACCGCCTACGTTATGGGCAACGTTCCAGACCGAGACCACGCCACCGCGTTCCTTCTGGGACCACCAATGCACCATGGTTCGCCCGCTGGGTGGCCAGCCCATCCCTTGCGCCCAACCATTGATGAACAGCAGGATGAACATGATGGTCACGCTTGAGGTTGCCCAATGTGCGAAACCGAAAATGAACATCACACCCGCCGAGACCAGCAGGCCGAAGGGCAGAAAGTAGCGGGGATTCGAGCGGTCGGACACCATGCCCATGAGGAATTTGGAAAGACCATAGGCGATGGCAACGGCCGATAACGCAATACCCAGCTCTCCTCGGCTGTAGCCTTCCTCTACCAGGTAGGGCATCGCCAGAGAAAAGTTTTTGCGCAGCAGGTAATACCCGGCATAACCGATGAAGATACCGGCAAAGATCTGCCAGCGCAGGCGTTTGTAAGCAGGATCGATGCGATCGGAAGGCAGGCGCGCCGTATGCGGGGCCGGACGAAAAATACCAAGCATTTGAGCTCCGAAGATCGTTGTTTTTATGAGAA
This sequence comes from Pseudomonas sp. MAG002Y, assembly GCF_019400845.1. Lineage (NCBI taxonomy): Bacteria > Pseudomonadati > Pseudomonadota > Gammaproteobacteria > Pseudomonadales > Pseudomonadaceae > Pseudomonas > Pseudomonas sp. MAG002Y. The sequence goes on from NZ_WOEJ01000008.1 coordinate 96,533, forward strand.
GAGACGTGCAGGGCAAATATTACAGTTTCATTTCAGAAAAATGACCGATACCGCTGTGCGATAAACGAAAATAAACGCTCGCAAAATGTTGTTTTCCGAACGTACAGGTCCTAATGCCCGTTCAGTCACAGGTTGTGACGTGTGAACTGAACGCGGTTGGCGTTTTATAAGGGGATGCGTATGCTGCCCCGCCGGACCGCACTTGACCGCACGTGATGGGTCTCAACCATAACCGCCTGTGTTCTGATCGTTATGCCCACCTGGAAGCGCTACGTATCACGTCTGGTTGATCTCGCTACCGTCCTGATCAACCGTTATCCACGCCTGATTGCCCTGGCAGGCTTTGTTTCGGGTGTGTGCAGCTTTCTGCTGGTTGATCGCCAGCATGGCTTTGCCAAGGTAATGGCCATCGTAATGTTGGCCAGCTGGTTATGGCTGATGGTTGAGAACGTGCTGCGTCAGTGGGTGACTAGGCGGTTTGGCTGGAACCTGCCCCCTGGGCTGTTTCGCTACGCAACCCAGATGATTCATCAGGAAAGCCTGTTCTTTGTCCTGCCGTTCCTGTTTGTCACAACCACCTGGAACAGCGGACAGGCCATCTTTACCGGCCTGCTGGCCGCTATGGCTGTCGTATCGATTGTCGACCAACTGTACTACAAAGCGCTGTCGAGCCGGCGCTGGATCTTTCTGGGCTATCACACGCTGACGTTGTTTGCCGTTCTGCTTACGTCCCTGCCCATCATCCTGCAGCTGACCACCACGCAGAGCTACCGGCTGGCATTAGGCGTGGCGGTGTTGTTGTCGTTTCCAAGCATTCTTGTGGCGCTCTCGATCCGACGCCTGTGGCAATGGCCTGTCGTGCTTGGTCTGAGCCTGATGGTGGGAGGCCTAGGATGGGTACTGCGTACCTGGGTGCCGCCCGCCACGCTGTGGCTGACCGATGTGGCGGTTACCAGCAGTTTTGACAACCTCAAGCGCGAACCGGGTAAGAGTCTGAAGGAAATCGGTGCCGCCCAGCTGCGTTCACAAGGTCTCTATGCCTATACGGCCATCAACGCGCCCCGTGGGCTGAGTGAGCGGATTTACCATGTCTGGCTGCATAATGGGGATGAGGTCGACCGTATCCCACTCGAGATCAGCGGAGGCCGCGAGGCTGGCTACCGTGCCTGGACACACAAGCAGAACTTCCCGAGTGATGTGGCTGGCCGATGGCAGGTACAGATCATAACCGAGGACGGGCAGATGATCGGCACCTTGCGCTTCGAGGTAACGCCCTAACGGCTATTTGGGCATGTAATGCAACTGCCAACGCCTGGGAATCCACAGGGATGCCAGGCCGATCAGAGCCGCCCAAGCGCTGCTGATAAAGAGAGCCTTGAAGCCAAGGTGGTATTGGAGCCATGCGCCCATTATGGCGCCGCCTAGCATGCCGCCCCACGGAATCGCTTGCATCAGCCAGCGTCCCAGGCCTCGTCCCAGTCGTGAAAGTGCACCCGTAACATAGGTCAGCCCAATGGACTGCCTGTTCACCTGTTCCACGGCGGCGTTGATCATGCCCATGGCGAGCACGGCGGCTACCAGAGGTAGCAAGACTGAACCAGGAAGACCGCCGGTGGACCAGCCCGCCGCCGCGGCCAACAAGGCCGATGTCAGCAGCAGGAGAGGCAGCGCCCGACGGCCGCTCACGCGCACCACGACAATACCGAGTGCATTGCCGAGGATAAAAAGGCCGATAATAAGAAGCAGCCGCAAGAGGGTGGTGCTGTCGCCCAAGGCAACGGCTACGGCCAGTCGCGTCGTATTGCCGCTCATGAAGGATACGTAGTCACCAGCCGACAAGAAGCCAATGGCATCTGTCATGCCAGCCAGAATCGACAAGGCGGCAACCAGTACCAGTCCTACACGGCGATGCCGATGCATGCTCAGGTGGAGAGGTTGGGTGTGAGCATCTGCTGATGAAAGGTCAAGCGTGAGGCGGGTGCTATCCTGTTGTTTCAAGGCGCCATCCTGGGCGGAACCTGTCCGCGACGACTAAAGAGACTGTCTTTATAGTCTGTCATATTCGGGTGGCTGCCCATCTGAATCCTATGGCTTCAGAAATGCACCGTTTAGTCGATAAGCTGTGACAGGCATAGCTATCGGTTGGCTATGCACCACTCTTTTTGTTCGAGGAATTGCCCCGTGAAAGCCCTGCTTGCGTTCGTACTTGCTTTCTCACTCGCTCTGCCAGCCTGGGCGGAGGAAAAAAAGGAGGCCGAAGAGGGCGCCCCGCAACCTAACTACATCAACCTGACGCCCGCGCTGGTCGGTAATTACGGCTCTGGTCCAAAGCTCAAGTACTACAAAGCCGATATTGCCCTGATGACGATGAGTAAGGAAGACTCGGCGCGCGTGTCCTTTCATGAGCCCTTGATCCGCAATCAGCTCATCATGCTGTTCGAGCAGCAGACCGATGAGACCCTGACCGGTGCCGACGCCCGTGAAGCGCTGCGTCAGGCGGCGCTCAAGCAGGTCCAGGACATCATCAATGGCGAAGAAGGCAAACCAATGGTCGAGGACCTGTTGTTCAACAACCTGATCGTTCAGCCCTAAGTCATCGGCAGGCCAGGATGGCCTGCCATTCTTCGTCAGTTACTGGCATGACTGACAGGCGGCTGCCCTTTTGCAGCAATGCAAAACTGCTCAGGGCAGCCACCTCGCGCAGACGCGCCAGTGAAATGACCTGATCGAATACCTCGACAATACTGACGTCGCGGGCGATCCAGGGATTTTTCTCCAGGGTGGCTTTCGACGAATGGTATGGGCTTTTCGGATCCAGCGCGGTCGGATCAGGAAAGGGATCATTTTCTATGCGGCCAATGCCGGCTACGCCTGGTTCGGGGCAGCTGGAGTGGTAGAACAGGAAGAGGTCCCCGGCAGCCATGGCCCGCATGAAGTTGCGTGCCTGATAGTTACGAACGCCATCCCAGCGCCCACTGCCGAGACGTTGCAAATCATGGATGGAAAACTCATCGGGTTCCGATTTCATCAGCCAATAAGGCACGAAGATTGCTCCTGGCAAAACGGTTCTGGATTTTCTGACGGTTGGTTGACGCAATGTTTGCGTCAGAAAACTGGTTAGCGCAGAATGCCGCGGTTTTTGAGTAGCCGTACGGCCTGGCATATAAACAGGTCGGCGGTGTCGTTAATTATGCCAATGAAGGGGTAGGCACATAGATGAAACGCAAGCCGGACTTGCTTTGGGTACTGGTCGCGCTGTTTAGCTTGGGCGTTGTGACGACAGGCTATACCCAAAGTCTCTGGGAAAAGCAGCAGGACAATTCACCGTCCGCTCATGTGATTCAGCAAGTGTCCCGCTGAATCTTCGCAACACGCTGTGGAATACCCTGCGTTGTAGTCTGGCGCAGGGTTCAGGCCTTCTCTTCCTTCCCGTACCATCCCTTATCCGTCACGGTTGCCTTCATCGGCACATCCCAACTGGCCAAGGCCAGCTGATCCACCTTCTGACATTCGTGGGCCAATCCTAACAATTTAGGTGAGCGCCAGGCGATGCGACGTTTGAGATAAGCCAGGCTCCGATCATAAAAGCCGCCACCCATACCCAGGCGACCGCCCTGTGCGTCAAATCCTACCAATGGCATCAGAATCAGATCGAGTGTCCAGGGTTTGCGCTGCTGTACCCGATTCGGTCTGGGTTCGACGATCCTGAAGCGATTGCGCACCCAGCGCTCGTGGGGGCGGACACGCTGAAAATGCATACGTGTGGCTGGCCAACGGCTCAATACAGGCAGGAAGGTGGCCTTGCCGCGGCGCTGGGCTGTTCGAAGCAGCGGACGCGGGTCGATTTCACCGTCATTGGGAAGATAAAAGGCAATCTGCCGGGCACGGCGAAACAAGGGATGATGGCTGAGCTGACGATGCAGCTGTCGAGCAGCCTGCTTTTGCTCGGTAGGGCTCAATGCCCGACGTTTCTGACGCAGGATTCGGCGCAGGGCCGGACGAGAATGATCAGAAGTTTTGATCATGAGTGAAGGTAGCTCCCCGGAATGCCGCTGCCGGTGTAGCCCTTGAACCCGAGAGTTCAAGGTGGGAGAAGTCGTGGGCCATTAGGCTTTCCGGCGTGCGGACATGCACACAAGCCCAGCGAGCGACCCCCGTGGTGTTGCTTATCGGCTCAGGGACATGACCGACTGGCAAACACACCAGAGAGTGTGTCCAGTATACCCCTTCGCCACGAGAATCAAACCCCCCGTTCGTCCTGCTCTGTCGTCAGAGCCCGGTCGACACGGTCCAGCAGGTCGCGAACGCGCTCGCGCGTGCTGCTGACTTCGAAGTTCACGCCATCCTGGCGGTGCAGCAGGTCGTGAGTGATGTTAAGGGCTGCCATGACCGCAATGCGGTCGGCGCCAATCACTTTGCCGCTGGCACGGATTTCTCGCATCTTGCCGTCGAGGTAGCGCGCAGTGGTTTCAAGATTGGCGCGCTCGTCCGGTGGACAGCTGATGCAGTAGTCCTTGTCGAGGATGTGGACGGTGACGGTGTCGGTGCTCATGAGTCCTGCTCCAGGGCTTTCAGGCGTAAAATCATCGCTTCGACCTTATGTCGAGCCAAATCGTTCTTTTCGATTAGCTTGGCGCGTTCTTCTCGCCAGCCACGCTCATGGGCGCGCAGCTGGCGATTCTCTTTCCTAAGCTGTTCGATGTGTTCGAGCAGTTGCTCAATTTTATCGGTCAGTACTTGGAGATCGTTTTCGATCGAGGACTCGCGCATGGATGGCTGCTGCTCCGAGCTATACAAGGTTGGCCGGTAACAAGGTCAACGCGTAGGATACAAGGTTCATTCTAGCCATCACGTCGACTAACGACCATAGCCATCCATGACGAGTACATCATCTGCATACGCCGCGTTCACACAATTATTGAGCGAAGCGGCTCTTCCTGTCTCCCCGGCCGAGCTTCATGGCCATCTGATGGGCCGTATCTGCGCCGGCGCCGGGTTTGACGAATCCGACTGGCTCGTTGCCGCTACCGACCTCCTGGGCGGGGCGCCAAGTGACCGCCTGAAGTCAGCATTGATAGGGCTTCTGGGCATGGTACAGCAGGAATTTGCCACCAACGAAGTGGCCATCGTGCTGCTCCTGCCAACCGACGAAGCGCCGCTCAAGGAGCGCCTGGCCGCTATGGCGCAATGGTGCCAGGGCTTCCTGTCCGGCTTTGGGCTGGCCAGTCGTACGGCGGAGCTGTCCAACGAAGCCAAAGAAGTTTTGCAGGATCTTGCCGCCATCGCGCAGGTGCAGGACACGCTCGAGGAGTCCGAGGAGGGCGAAAACGATTACATGGAGGTCACCGAGTATCTTCGTGTGGCACCTGCCATTCTTTATAGCGAGTACGGCAAGAATCCTTCGCCTGCACCCAAGCCTTCAATCCATTGAGGATTGACCCGGCGGGCGAGGGCGAGCTTTCCGTTAAGGAGTTCGCATGATCCGCATTCCGAAGGCCGAATTCGCCCGTCGGCGTCGAGCGCTCATGGCCGAGATGGCGGCGGGCAGTATTGCGATATTGCCCGCCGCGCCTGTGCGTGTGCGTAACCGCGATATTGAATATGCCTACCGTCAGGACAGCGACTTTCAATACCTGACCGGCTTTCCCGAGCCGGATGCCGTCATGGCGTTGATTCCGGGGCGGGAACACGGTGAGTACGTGCTGTTCTGCCGGGAGAAGGATCCTGTCCAGGAGATGTGGACGGGCCCGCGCGCCGGTCAGGAAGGCGCGATTCGTCAATACGGGGCTGACGATGCCTTTCCCATCAGCGACATCCACGACATCCTGCCGGGGCTAATCGAAGGGCGGGAGCGGGTCTATTACGCCATGGGCTCAAACCCGGATTTCGATCGCCAGTTACTGGACTGGATCAACCTGATCCGCGCCAAGGCCAACCAGGGGGCACAGCCACCCAAGGAGCTGATTGCACTTGATCCTCTCCTGCATGAAGCCCGTCTCTTCAAGACCGCGGCTGAGATCAAGGTTATGCGTGAGGCGGCAAGTGTGTCGGGTGATGCTCATATTCGTGCCATGCAGGCCTGTCGGCCGGGGCTCAGGGAGTATCATCTGGAGGCGGAGCTTGATTATGCGTTTCGCAAGGGCGGGGCGCGGATGCCAGCCTACGGTTCCATCGTCGCTTCCGGCCGCAACGCCTGTATCATGCACTACCAGCAGAACGACGCGCTGCTCAAGGACGGCGATCTGGTGTTGATCGACGCCGGCTGCGAGATCGACTGCTATGCCAGTGACATTACCCGTACCTTTCCAGTCAATGGTCGGTTTTCGCCTGAACAGAAGGCTATCTACGAGATCGTGCTGGCAGCCAACGAGGCGGCTTTTGCCTGCATTGCGCCGGGCCGCCATTGGGACGAGGCCCATGAGGTCACGGTCCGCATCATTACGGAAGGGCTGGTCGATCTTGGCCTGTTACGGGGTGAGATCAATACCCTGATCGAAGAGGGCGCGTATCGTGATTTTTACATGCATCGGGCCGGACACTGGCTGGGGCTCGATGTACACGACGTTGGCGACTATCGCATCGGTGATCAGTGGCGGATGCTGGAGCCGGGCATGACCATGACGGTTGAGCCGGGCATTTACGTGGCGTCAGACAATCTACGCGTAGCGAAGAAATGGCGGGGCATTGGCGTCCGTATCGAGGATGATGTCGTGGTCAACCGCCACGGCTGCGAAATTTTGAGCCGCCATGTACCCAAGGCGGTCGATGAGATTGAACGATTGATGGCTGATGCCCGTGGCGCTTCGGCGTCCGACGCGGCCGTGTAAGGAGAGAAGACATGCAGCGCTGCACGGTGGCAATCATTGGTGGCGGATTGGTAGGCGCCAGCCTGGCCCTGTCGCTTCAGGAGCTGGCAAGGGCGCGAGGTTGGAAGATCGTGATGGTCGAGCCCTTCGCGCCGGGTGATGCCTTTCAGCCCAGCTATGATGCCCGCTCCTCGGCGCTGTCCTATGGCTCGCGTCTGATTTACGAACGGCTGGGCGTATGGAAGGCCCTGGCCGAGCGCGCCGAAGCGATCAAACACATCCATGTCTCGGATCGTGGACGCTTTGGTGCAGCTCGCCTGGATGCTGCCGAGCAGCGCGTCGATGCGTTGGGCTACGTCATCGAGAATGCCTGGCTGGGGCATTGCCTGTGGCACGCTCTGGATCGTGACATCATCGAATGGCGTTGTCCTGCCGAGGTTCGTCGTCTGGTTGCAGGGCCGGAAGGCTATACGCTGACTCTGGACGATGACAGTGAGCTGACCTGCGATCTGGCGGTTCTGGCCGATGGCGGCCGCTCGGCGCTGCGCGAGCAGCTGAGTATTCATATGGAACAGACGACCTATGACCAGACGGCCCTGATTGCCAACATCACCCCGGGTGATCCGCATCAGGGCTGGGCCTTCGAGCGCTTTACCGATACCGGGCCGCTGGCCCTGCTGCCGCTGCCTGAAAACCGCTGCGCCCTGATCTGGACCCGCCCGCAGGCTGATGCAGAACGGCTGGCCGCGATCGATGAGCGATCGTTTCTGGCTGAGCTGCAACAGGCTTTCGGCTATCGACTGGGCACATTCCGGCAGGTAGGTGTACGCCACAGTTATCCGCTGACCCTGATCAAGTCGCAGGAGCAGGTAAGGCCGCACCTTGTGGTGCTGGGCAATGCCGCCCATAGTCTGCATCCGATCGCCGGACAGGGTTTCAACCTGTCGCTACGGGATGTGTCCGCGTTGGCTGAAGCACTGGAAAACAGCGAAGCCAAGCCCGGTGACTTTGCAACCTTGCAACAGTACCTGGAGGGTCAGCGTCTTGATCAGCACCTGACCATCGGTTTCTCCGACCAGGTAACGCGGCTGTTTTCCAATGGCAATCCGTGGCTGGCGGCGGGGCGTAATGCCGGGCTGATCGGCCTGGAACTATGGCCCTCTGCAAAGGGGACGTTTGCCCGTCAGGCAATGGGACTCGGGACACGCCCGGCCCATGCCCTGTTTTGATCATTTCTGTCCTGTTAGATCTATAACCGCTGCAAAGGAGCTTTGACCGTGGAAACCCAAGTAGACATCGCGATTGTCGGTGCCGGCATGGTGGGTAGCGCCCTGGCGCTGGCATTGGAGGGCAGCGGCCTGAAGGTGCTCCTCCTGGACCGCGGTCCGATGACGGTAAAGCCCTTCGACTCCATCCAGCCCTTTGAGGCGCGTGTCAGTGCCTTGTCCGAAGCCAGCCGGCGTATCCTGCAGAACCTCGGGGCCTGGGAGGGTATTGCCTCCCGCCGTACCAGTCCCTATCGACGCATGCATGTGTGGGACGGCTCAGGCACCGGTGCCATTGATTTTACCGCCAGTAGCGTTCATGCCGATGTGCTGGGACATATCATTGAAAACCGTGTCATTCAGGATGCGCTGATGGAGCGTCTGCAGGCCTCTAGTGTCCAGCTGATGCCTGACGCCCGCATGGAGCTGTTGCGTCATTCTGGTGACGATTGGCTGATTCAGTTGGCTGGCGGGCAGGCCGTCCGCACCTCGCTGGTCATTGCGGCGGATGGTGCCCACTCGGCGGTACGGCGTCTGGCCGGTGTCGAGACGCGGGAGTGGGATTATCTGCATAATGCCATCGTGACCAGTGTCCGCTGCGCGCATCCCCACCAGAAAACCGCCTGGCAACGCTTTACAGACGATGGCCCGCTGGCGTTCCTGCCTCTGGATCGCGAGGGGGACTTACATTGGTGCTCAATCGTCTGGTCCTGCACGCCCAAGGAAAGCGAGCGGTTGATGGCGATGGACGACAATGCATTCTGCGCCGCATTGGGTCGTGCATTTGAAAACCGACTAGGCGCGATCGAGCAGTCCGATCCGCGCGTCTGTATTCCGCTGCGCCAGCGCCATGCCAAGCGTTATGTCGAGCCGGGGCTGGCTCTGATTGGCGATGCCGCCCACGTCATTCATCCGTTGGCCGGGCAGGGGGTGAACCTGGGCTTTCTGGACGCCGCTGTGCTGGCTGAGGTCCTGCTGCACGCGCACAAGCGGGGCGAACATTTGGCCGATGTGCGCGTGCTGAGCCGCTATGAGCGTCGTCGCATGCCGCATAACCTTGCCATGATGGGCGCGATGGAAGGCTTTCAGCGCCTGTTCCAGAACGACAGTCTGGCCGTGCGCTGGCTGCGTAACACCGGCCTCAAGCTGGTCAACGATCACTTTGAGGCGAAGGCTGTCTTTGTCCGTCAGGCATTGGGCCAGACCGGCGATCTGCCGACACTGGCCCGTGTCTGATGAGGGTAATGACACAACTCGACACATTTGTTGAGACGGCTCGATAAGCGAGAGTCTTTATCATTTGCACCTGTCTTTCACGGAGGTGCTTTACATGCCGTTTCGCAAAGTGGTTGCTGCGTGCGCAGTGTGGCTAACGGCTGGGGTCACCCAGGCGGCTGATGAGGTGGTGGTCTACTCATCGCGAATCGATGAGCTGATCAAGCCTGTGTTTGATGCCTATACCCAGCAGACCGGCGTAAGCGTCAAGTTCATCACCGACAAGGAAGCGCCCCTGATGGCCAGGATCAAGGCAGAGGGTGCCAACACGCCAGCCGATCTGCTGATCACCGTCGATGCTGGCAACCTCTGGCAGGCCGAGCAGATGGGTATTCTGCAACCGATGCAGTCGGCCATCATTGACCAGAACATTCCATCACAGTACCGCTCCTCGACGGGGCGCTGGACGGGGCTCACGCTCCGGGCGCGCACCATTGCATATGCACCGGACCGCGTTTCCGAAGACGAGCTGAGTACCTATGAAGCCTTGGCTGGCCCGGAATGGGAGGGCCGCCTGTGTCTACGCACCGCCAAGAAGGTATACAACCAGTCGCTGACGGCTACCCTGATCGAAGCCCATGGCGCCGCCAAGACTGAAGAAATCCTGGCGGGCTGGGTACGCAACCTGTCTACCAGCGTTTTCCCGGACGATAACGCCGTGTTGCAGGCTATCGATGCAGGGCAGTGCGATGTGGGTATCGTGAATACCTATTACTACGGTCGAATGCACAAGCAGAACCCTGATTTGGGCGTGAAGCTGTTCTGGCCCAACCAAGACGACCGTGGCGTGCACGTGAATCTGTCGGGTGTAGGCCTGACGCAGCATGCTCCCCATCCCGCTGCCGCCAAGGCGCTGGTCGAATGGATGACCGGCCCTGATGCCCAGGCGCTGTTTGCTGGTATCAACCAGGAGTACCCGGCCAACCCGAGCGTACCGGCTTCGGCAGAGGTTGCCAGCTGGGGCCAGTTCAAGGCCGATACGATTCCTGTCGAGGTCGCAGGGCGGCGTCAGGCGGAAGCCATCAAGATGATGGACCGCGTCGGCTGGAATTGATATCCAGCGCACCGCTATCACGCGGTGCGCCCAGTCCTGTCAGTTACGAATCTACTGCCATACCGTCCTGAGGCGATGCCTAGACCGCGCGCCCTTGGACTGCTTTCAGGTATACCCCGTGTCTCATTTCGCTGCTCGCCGCTGGTATGTCATTGCTTTCATGGCAGCAGGTCTGGTGCTCATGCCACTGTGCGTGCTCCTGCTTAGCTGGCAGCACATCGATACCGAGATCTGGTCGCACCTGTGGAGTACGCAGCTGCCCCGCCTGCTAAGCAATACCGTGATGCTTCTGATTGGCGTTGGGGTGGGCGTCACACTGTTGGGGGTAAGCCTGGCCTGGCTGACCAGCCTTTGCGAGTTTCCAGGCCGACGTTGGCTGGATTGGGCCCTAATGTTGCCCTTTGCGATCCCGGCCTATGTATTGGCGTTTGTGTTCGTGGGGCTGCTGGATTTTTCCGGTCCCGTACAGAGCTTTCTGCGCGAGCTGTTTCACATGCGTCTGCGGTTTCCACCAGTGCGATCGACGGGCGGTGTCATCGTCGTCCTGGTGCTGGTGTTCTATCCCTACGTATATCTTTTGGCCCGCAGCGCCTTTCTGGCGCAGGGCAGAGGGCTTACAGAGGCGGCCCGCACACTGGGGCTTTCGCCCTGGCAGGCCTTCTGGCGGATTGCCTTGCCAATGGCCTGGCCGGCCATTGGTGCTGGTCTGGCATTGGCCATCATGGAAACGCTGGCCGATTTCGGTGCCGTTTCGGTATTCAATTTCGACACGTTCACCACGGCAATCTACAAGACGTGGTATGGCTTTTTCAGCCTCTCCAGCGCGGCCCAGCTGGCCAGTCTGCTCCTGCTTGGGGTCGGTGTGGTGCTGCTGGGAGAGCGCAGGCTGCGTGGCGTAGCCCGGCCCGCCAATGAGCGGGCTCGTAGCGGCGCGCTGTATCGACTGACAGGCTGGAAGGCAATCTTTGCCACGGGCTGGTGCAGCCTTGTTTTTGCCTGCGCCTTTGCCGTTCCGGTCGTGCAGCTGGTCGTCTGGTTCTGGCAGCGTGGCCGGTTCGATCTGGATGAGCGCTATGTCGGTTTGATCCTGCATAGCCTAGGGCTGGGGCTGATTGCCGCGCTGCTGGCCGTAGGCGTAGGGTTGCTGCTGGTGTTTGCTCGTCGTCAGGCGCCGCGCCGCACGGTTCGCTCCGCTATCGGGCTCGCCAACCTGGGCTATGCACTGCCGGGCTCGGTACTGGCGGTGGCTATCATGCTGGCATTCAGTCTGCTGGACCGTGAGCTGATCGTGCCGACGTCTCAATGGCTGGGCGGTGCGGGCAAGCCGCTTCTGCTGGGGAGTCTGGGTGCGCTGCTGCTGGCTTATCTGATCCGCTTTCTGGCAGTCGCTTACGGGCCGCTGGAATCCGCTCTGGCGCGTATCCGGCGGTCGTTGCCGGAGGCTTCCCGGAGTCTGGGTATCGGCGGACTGGGGCTGTTCCTTCGTGTGTATGTTCCACTGCTGACGCCAGGAGCGCTGTCGGCTGCCTTGTTGGTCTTCGTGGATGTACTCAAAGAGATGCCCGCCACGCTGCTAATGCGCCCGTTCGGCTGGGATACACTGGCTGTACGGATCTTCGAGATGACCAGTGAAGGCGAATGGGCGCGTGCGGCGCTGCCGGCTCTTACGCTGGTCCTGGTAGGGTTGTTGCCGGTCATTGGACTGATTCGTCGTTCGGCACGGCACTGATCGCGTCTGCCGCGGTCTGTGTCTGCCATCAAGACAGACGGGAGAAATTCAAACGCCCGCTTGTCATCTCGAACGACTACAATGCCGGCCGCTGCAGCCAGCCGGACAACAAGGAGATCCCCATGGGACAGCGCACCCCGCTTTACGACTTGCATGTGGCCCTGGGCGCCAAGCTTGTGGATTTCGGTGGCTGGGATATGCCGCTGCACTATGGATCGCAAGTCGAAGAGCATCATCAGGTGCGGCGTGACTGTGGTGTGTTCGATGTCTCCCATATGACCATTGTCGATATCGACGGTGCGCAGGCTGAAAGTTATCTCTCCCGCCTGCTGGTCGGTGACGTGGCGCGTCTTTCCGCGCCGGGCAAGGCGCTGTACTCCATCATGCTCAACGCCCATGGCGGCGTGGTGGACGATCTGATCCTGTATCGCCTCGAACAGGGCTATCGACTGGTTACCAATGCTTCGACCCGCGAAAAGGTGCTCATTTGGCTGGACGTGCAGTCCGAGGGGTACGCCGTTACTCTCACGCCCCGCCCGAAGCTGGCTATCCTGGCCATTCAAGGTCCAGAGGCCCGTGAAAAAGTTGCGGATGTAGTCTCGCCGGAACGCGCCGAGCTGATTCGCTCACTCAAGCCGTTCCAGGCCATGCTGGAGGGGCAATGGTTCATTGCCCGGACCGGCTATACCGGCGAGGACGGACTGGAGATCATCCTGCCTGCGGATGAAGTCGTCAGTTTTATGAATGAGCTAGTAGGGGCCGGAATCGGGCCGGTGGGGTTGGGGGCGCGCGATACGTTACGCCTGGAAGCCGGTTTGAACTTGTATGGTCATGAGATGGATGAGCATGTCTCTCCTCTGGCCTCCAATCTGGACTGGACCATTGCCTGGGCACCGGAAGGACGTGATTTCATTGGCCGCAAGGCCCTTGAGGAAGAGCGTGATGCCGGACCCCGCTCACGGCTGGTCGGCCTGGTACTGGAGGAGCGAGGTGTGTTGCGCGCGCATCAGGTGGTACGTATCGCCGGTTGTGGCGAAGGCGAGATCACCAGCGGCAGCTATGCGCCTACCCTGGGCAAGTCCATTGCGCTGGCCCGAGTACCGGTAGAGACAGGAGACCGGGCTGAGGTCGAGATTCGTGGGAAATGGCTGCCGGTGCGTGTGGTCAAGCCGTGTTTTGTACGTTTTGGCAAGACACTTATTTGAGCACGTTGACAGGTAATCGGCTATTTTGCGCTTTTTTCACGTCAGGCGTGGCGAGCAGACCATTCGACACGCTACGCTTGGGCTATAACGATTAGCCGATTGCCTTACAAGGAGCCGAACATGAGCACGATTCCCGCTGAACTTCGCTATGCATCCAGTCACGAGTGGGCCCGCCAGGAAAGCGATGGCACTATCACGGTCGGCATTACCGACCATGCCCAGGAGGCGTTGGGTGATGTGGTGTTCATCGAGCTGCCTGAAGTTGGCAAAACACTGGCGGCTGGTCAGGAAGCAGGCGTTGTGGAATCGGTAAAGGCGGCATCGGATATCTATGCACCAGTTTCCGGTGAAGTCATCGCTGTAAACGAGGCGCTGGCTGATGCGCCTGAGCAAGTCAATACCGACGCCTACACGGCGTGGTTCTTCAAGCTCAAGCCCAGCGATACGGCTGAGCTGGACAAGCTGATGGATGCCGACGCCTATAGCGCCGCTAACGACTGATCCCATTCAAAGAAAAAGCCCCGCCGGGCGATTCCGGCGGGGCTTTTTCATGGCCGCATGGTTTTACTGCTGGGCCGTCAGGATCTTGGTCGCCAGGTCGATATCGCTGGCGGAGCTTCCTGGCGTTGCGTTGCGCATTTCGCGCAGGGCGGCTTCCAGGTAAGGACCGCGAATTTCACCATTGCTCGCGAGGAAGGCGCTGGCGTCGTCCTGGGTTGCAATGACCATCTTGTGGTCGTCACGGCTGCTCAGGTAGGTCGAGCCGGTTGTCGCTCCCGAGGTGGCGACATGACGCCAGAATTTGGCATCGGCCATAGCAGATCCGGCAGCAAACGGCAGCAGTACAAGGGGAACCAATGCAAACTTCTTGAGGCGCATAGCAACATCTCCTTCTAAAGGTTCCCTTTAGATAAGGCGCGGGCCAAACGAGTTCCTTTGAAGGCAAAGTGCCTTCAAAGGACGTGAGCCGCTTGGCTTTCGAGCGGGTACTTGGTTCTAGCTTTAGGGCGCCTGAATCATTTCGTGGATCTTGCTGGCCAATGCATCGATATCGAAGGGCTTGGTCAGCATGTCCATATCCTTCCCTAGGAATTGGCTACGGATCTCGGCATTCTTGGCATAACCGGTAATGAACAGGACTTTCAGATTCGGTCGGTGCTTGCGCGCCACCTCTGCCAGCTGGCGGCCATTCATGCCGGGCAGCCCCACATCACTTACCAGGAGATCGATTCGCTGGTCGCTCTGGAGGAGAGGAATGGCCTGTTCGGCATCGCCGGCCTCGAAGGCGGTGTAGCCAAGCTCGGACAGCACTTCGAGTACGATCATGCGTACCGCCGCCTCGTCCTCGACCACCAGTACCGTCTGGCCCTCCTGGGCGCGGGGCATTCCATGGGGTGTTTCGGTCACGAGAGTTTCCATTACAGGGTCGAGGTGGCGCGGCAACAACAAGGTAATGGCTGTTCCTCGTCCCACTTCACTATCGATCCGTACGTTTCCGCCGGATTGCTTGATAAAACCGTAGATCATTGCCAGACCAAGCCCAGTACCTTGTCCAGAGGGCTTGGTGGTAAAGAACGGCTCGAATGCCTTGGTCATGACTTCGGGTGTCATGCCTTGGCCGGTATCTTTGACCTGGATACGAATGTAATCGCCCGGTTCGATGGTTTCACGTCGTGCCGTTTCGGCGTCCAGGGTAACATTTGAGGTCTCGATGCTCAGGTCACCGCCATCCGGCATAGCATCGCGCGCGTTGATGACCAGATTGAGCAAGGCATTTTCAAGCTGGTGGGCATCGCTGAATGCCATCCACAGCTCAGTGTCCAGGTGTGTTCGGATTTTGATCTGCTCGCCTACGGTGCGGACGAACAGATCACGCAGGGAATCGATAAGCTCGTTCAGATTGACCGGCTTCGTATCCAGGGTTTGACGGCGGGCAAATGCCAGCAACCGATGGGTCAACGCCGAGGCTCGGTCGGCTGAAGCTGTGGCGGCATTGATATAGCGATCCAGATCATCGGTACGGCCACTGATGACACGCATGCGGATAAGATCGAGCGCTCCGACGATTCCGGTCAGCATATTATTGAAATCGTGTGCGATTCCACCGGTAAGCTGGCCGATGGCTTCCATCTTCTGGGACTGGCGCAAGGCCTCTTCTGCACGTTCACGCTCATAGATTTCCGTAATGAGTCGTGTATGGCTTTCGCCCAGCTCTTGCGTACGCTCGGCAATCTTGGCTTCCAGGGCATCGGTTGCTAGACGTGCCTCGGTAATGTCGACATTACAGCCGATGTAACCCAGGAACCCGCCTTTGTCGTCGAAGCGGGGGACGGCCTCGCAGCGTAACCAGCGAACCTCACCTTGGATGTCTCGCATCCGTATTTCACTGCGGTAGAGTTGACGCGCTTCGAAGGCCTGCTGGTACTCGGCAACGCAGTGTTCGCGGTCTTCCTCGAAAATCATGCGTGTCCATCCACCGTCCCGGGCACTTTCATAAGAAAGGCCATACTCGCGTTCGTAGCGGCTGTTGACGAAGAGGGTGTTACCTTCGGCATCTACGGCCCAGATCAGGGCCGGTGCGTTGTCCGCCATCAGCCGGAAGCGCGCCTCGCTCTGCCGGAGCGCCTGTTCAGAGTGAGCCCGCTCGATAGCCGCCCAGACGCGATCGGCGATATCGCGCAAAAAGCTGACTTCCTCATTGGACCAGGAGCGTACCTGGTTATCGCAGATGAACAGATAGGCTGCAAAGCGGCCATGCTCGATCAGAGGGACGCTGACAAAGGCCCTAACATCGTTGGGCTCATACAAGGCTTGATAGTCCCGGGTGCGCGGATCCTGCTCGACATCCTGAACCACAACAGCCTCGCCCCGTTGCAGTTCGTCAAGGTAGGTGCCGTAGTCACTAATA
This sequence comes from Pseudomonas sp. MAG002Y, assembly GCF_019400845.1. Classification (NCBI taxonomy): domain Bacteria; kingdom Pseudomonadati; phylum Pseudomonadota; class Gammaproteobacteria; order Pseudomonadales; family Pseudomonadaceae; genus Pseudomonas; species Pseudomonas sp. MAG002Y. The sequence goes on from NZ_WOEJ01000008.1 coordinate 112,775, forward strand.
TGGAACGTGCCGGTCAGGCTAGTTGTACTATGGCTCCAGTCATGGGTAACAACGGCTGTTTCACCGTCAGGCTCGACTTGGGCATAACCAACCCGTGAAACATTCAGGATGTGCGCGAGGGTGCGGGAGACAATACCGCCGATATCATCGGTGTCGCTTGCTTCACGCAGGGCGTCACCCAGCTCGATCAGCGCCGTTTGTCGCTCGGCGGCAGCGGTGCGCTCCTGAATCTGGCGAGTGAGCTCGCGATTGATGGCGTTGAGCGCATCGGCATTCCGGCGCTCCTTGCTGATGTCTCGCGCAATGCCAATGATACGGCGGGTGCCATCCGGATCGGTCACTCGGCGGCCTCTCACGCTTAGCCAGACCGGTTCGGTGCTGCTATGGGCGCGTACGCGAAATTCCAATTGTGCTTCGCTATCGCTATCGCCAGCGGTAGCCGTCCTGAACATAGCCTGGACGCTCTCGCTGTCCTCCGGGTGCAGAATGTTGATGAGCAGATCGGTCACGCTGCGGGAGGCGCTGGCTGGAATACCGGTCATCTCGGTGATTCGGTTGTCCCAGGTGATCACATCGCGGTCGATATCGTAATCCCAGACACCCAGCGCCGCGACATCGACGGCAAGGCTGATCCGTTGTTCAGCCAGCCGCAGGTCTTCTGCAGCACGGGTACGCTCGACGACTACACGGATGCGTTCAGCCACTTCGCGAACCAGCGCAATATCTTCGGCCGACCAACTGTGCGGGGTGCTGGCGTGGACATACAGCACGCCCTTGAGCTGGCCCTTGTCATGCTGGGGAACCAGCATCATGGCGCGAATAGCCCATTGTTCGAGATTTTCCCGCTGGGCATGAGTACGTGGATCGGTAGCCGTATCGTCTACCACGATAATCGCACCGCTAATCAGGTCGGCATTCAAATCCGCACTGAAGTCACTGAGCGAAAAGCTGCCGATTTCTGGAGTAACACTATTATCGTTCCAGCTGCTCTCGGCATTAAGCGCGCCAAAGCGGTCGAGCAGCGCATAGCCGATACGCTGTACGCCCAGTACGTTGCCCAGACTTTGGCCCAGGGCGTCGGCCACGTCGGTAGGCGTCAGGGTGCCGTGCAGGCGGTCCCCCAGTTCAAGCAGGAAGCGCTGGCGGTCGTGGGTACGAATCCGCTCGCTGATATCCATGAATGTGCAGATGGCGCCCTGCAGCTCGCCGTCACGCCAGATGGGCTCGGAGCGGTATTCGACGGGGAAGCGGCTACCGTCCTGGCGGAAAAACCAATCCTGCTCGATATGGTGGGGCGTGCCGGTGTTGGCTGTTTGGAAAATCGGGCATTCGGTTTCTGGGAGCGGCGTCCCGTCTGCACGGCTGTGGTGGATGATGCCGTGCAGGGCTCGCCCGAGAACCTGGCTGCGGTCAGCAAAGCCCAACATGCGCAAGAACGCCTCATTGCACAGTGTGGTCCTGCCCTGCTGATCTACAGAGTAGAACCCTTCGCTGATCGAGTCGATCAAGAGGCGTGTGAAGGCTTCGCTTTCAAGGCGCGCCGCTTCTGCCCGCTTGCGGTCATCAATGTCCAGCGCCACGCCCACCCAGCGCTCGATTTCGCCGGCTGCGTTGAACGCCGGGGTGACGCGCGCTTCAAACCAGCGGTATTGGCCGTCTGCGGCACGGAAGGGCGCCTCGATCTTGGCGGCTGTACGGCGAAGGATGGTGTCACGCCAGGTGTTTTTGACGCGCTGGATATGATCCGGGTGGACCGCGCGCATCCAGCTGTCCGGATTCATGTCGTCCGGGTCAAGGCCGGTATAGGTGTACCAATAGCGGTTGGTGTATTCCATGAAACCGTGGCGGTCACCAAACCAGACGATCTGTGGGCTGACATCCATTAAAGCCCGGTAACGGGCTTCGTTTTGCTCCGCTGTCCGCTGTTGCAGGCGTTCAGCTGTAAGGTCCTGCAGGGTCAGAAGGAATCCGTTGGTCTCGTCCCGCTCGGTCTGCAAGGCGTGGAGACTGTAGCTGGCCTGCAGGATGTGCTTGTCCTTGCGCAGGTAAAGCCCTTCGCCCTGATGATGCCCTTGTTGCCGAGCGTAGATCAGCAAGGTCTGGGGAAGCTGGCGGGCTTGGTCTTCGGCCGTGAAGAGCAGTTCCAGCGACTGTCCGCTCAACTCATGCTCATCCCAACCCAGGGCCGATTCGGCGCCAGGGTTGCAGGCCAGTATGCGCCCCTGGTTATCCAGAATCAGCAGTGCCTGACCCGGCTGGTTATGCATCAGCTGACGGTTCATCGACTCGCTGCGTTCGTACGCAGCCTTCACCAGGCGCAGATCCAGGAGCTGCATGACCTGCCGGCCAAGTGCCTCAAGGGATTGCGTCTGGGCTGCAGTCAGAACGCGAGGCTGCCAATCCAGCACACACAGCGTTCCAAGCGGTATGCCGGCAGATGACACCAGCGGAACGCCGGCATAGAAGCGCAGACCGTCTGCGGTCTTGACGAGCGGATTGCTGGCGAAGCGATCATCCCCACGTAGATCGGGAATCACCACCGGGCCTGGGTGCTCAATGGTTTTGGCGCAAATGGAGAGATGCAAAGGCATCTCCCGCACGCCAAAGCCTTTTTCAGCCAGAAACCATTCCCGATTCTCGGCAATCAGGTTGATGACAGCGATGGGCGCATGGCAGATCTGCGAGGCTAGCTGAACGATATCGTCAAAGGCGGGCTCGGAGGGGGCGTCGAGGATATCGTAACGGTCAAGCTCTGCGAGTCGCTCGCGTTCGCTCCAGCCTGTTGGCAGTACGGGGGCATTACTCAACACAGGCTCCGCATGATTCGTCATCGTCCATAAAACCCATATACAACATCAGGGAATTTCCATTCTGCGTCACTTCATTATGCAGTGATACCCTTTTTTGGCGAAGTTCATAGATCATTCATCGCTCGCTTTGTGGTGTAACGCGGAGGACTTCTTCCATAGTAGTCAAACCTGCCGCAATTTTTTGCGCACCGGAAAGACGAAGGCTTCGCATGCCCTCTTTGAAGGCCTGTCGACGCAGCGCCGTGATATCGGTATCCGGTGAAATCAACTGTCGGGTCGCATCCGAAAGCACCATGATCTCGTACACGCCAGCCCGGCCTCGATAGCCCGTATCACGGCATTCAGAGCAGCCTACGGGCTGCATGGCACCCGTGGGAAGCGGCGCGCTCCAAGGGCGGGTAAGCTCCTGCCAGTCCTGCTCGTTGAGCTCGATCGGCGCCTTGCAGTGGGGGCAGAGTGTCCGCACCAGACGCTGCGCCATGACACCCAGCACCGTTGCCCGAATCAGGTAATAGGGCACACCCAACTCGATCAGGCGGCTGATGGAGCTGGGCGCATCGTTGGTGTGCAGGGTGGAGAGCACCAGGTGGCCGGTGAGGGCTGCCTGGATGGCCATCTCTGCCGTCTCCAGGTCACGGATCTCACCGATCATGATGATATCGGGGTCCTGACGCATCAGAGCACGCACACCACTGGCGAAATTCACATCGATATTGTGTTGCACCTGCATCTGATTGAACGAGTCCTCGACCATTTCGATCGGGTCTTCGATGGTGCACACGTTGACTTCCGGCGTCGCCAGCTGCTTGAGCGTGGTGTACAGCGTCGTGGTCTTGCCTGAGCCGGTCGGACCGGTTACCAGGATAATGCCGTTGGGCTGACCGGTCATGGCGGACCAGCGGCGCAGGTCATCGGCCGAAAAGCCCAGCTGGTCAAAACTCTTGAGCAACACATCAGGGTCGAAGATACGCATCACCAGCTTTTCGCCAAAGGCGGTCGGCATGGTGGAAAGGCGTAGTTCCACTTCTTTGTCGCCGGGCATACGCGTCTTGACGCGACCGTCCTGCGGCTTGCGCTTCTCGGCCACATTCATGCGGCCCAGGTTCTTGATGCGGCTGATAACTGCCAGGGTTACCTGCGCTGGAAACTGGTAAACGCTATGGAGCACGCCGTCGATACGAAAGCGAACGGTACCCTGGTCACGGCGCGGCTCTACGTGAATATCACTGGCGCGCTGTTGGAAGGCGTACTGGAATAGCCAATCCACGATGTTAACGATGTGGGCATCGTTGGCGTCCGGCTCCTGATCGCTGGCGCCCAGGTTGACCAGCTGTTCGAAGTTGCCGACGTTGATGCCGCGCTGCTCGACTGCCGAAGCGCCGCTGACCGATTTGGCCAAGCGGAAGAACTCCTGTGTGTAGCGTTGAATGTCGACAGGGTTGGCCACCACACGCTTGATGGGTCGCTTGAGCACATGGGTGAGGTTGCTTTCCCAGCTGCTGACAAACGGCTGGGCGCTGGCAATGGTCACTTCATCGGGAGCAACGGCCACCGCCAGGATCTTGTTGCGCTGGGCAAAGGCGTAGGACATCAGTGGCGTGATCGAGGCCACGTCGATCTTCAACGGATCGATTCGGAAGTAGGGCTGGCCAGAAAACTCTGCCAGCCACTGAGTCAGGGTTTCCAGGTCCAGTTTCTTCCCGGGACGCTTCAAATCTTCTACGTTCTGGGCGGCCAGAAATTCGAGCGGGTGCTGCTGGGGATTATTAGCGCCGCGGCGAATGGTCAGACATTGCTCGGCGGCCTGCTGGTCGATCCGACCTTGTGTAACCAATTCACGCAGGACGTCGGAGAGCTCCAGCCAACGGTCCTGAGCGGGGGATGCGATAGCGGACATGCAGGTCTCCTCGTCTGTAATGTACTGCTTTAACCTTCGATCGGGGCGCCTGGCCGTACGGATAACGGCAGACAGCAGTTTCGTTTGATCGTCAGGCTTGCGCTCGGCCGCTTATACACAGCTGAGCCTTTAGGCTATAGGAAGTTCGGTGCGTCCGACGATACGTCAATGAGCGCCAGATAGGCGCCCAGAGGATGGCTGATCATTATATGAACAGCGCCGTCGCGGTGAAATCATGGCGCACCGCCATTAGGGCCGGTACGCCATGCTGTCTGATTAGCGGGGCAGGGCTTTCCAGGCTGGCAGTGAAATAAGCGTTCGTGCCTGGTTGGCTACTGCGTCGTGTTGCTCGTGGGCGATCAGCGCTGGCAGTTTGGCAAGCTCACCATAGAGACGATCCGTCTCAGGCAAGTTAAGCACCGGACGGGCGAGGCGTAGCCAGACCAGCATCCGCTCGACACGTGGCAGCTGCTCTGCCACCAGCTCGGGTTGGTTCATGCCGCGCTGAAGAGGAATCGCGTCAGCCTCTTCGGCCAGGGTTCGGGGCAACCACTTGCCCAACGACAGCTGGCCTAGCTTGTTGCCTCGGTCATTACGGGCTTCTGTCCAGCGACGATCATGCAGCCAGCGGGCCGCCACCAACGAGAAGTGGCCCCAGCGTGGCTTTGCCAACTCGTTGGCAAAGCGCTCTGGTGCCTGCTGACGTGCTTCTTCATCTTCTTGGCCAATGGTTGCAAACGTTTTCCAATCTGCCAGCAGCGCGTCCAGTGCCTGGCGCAGGTCACGGCTGGACGTACGGGGAACTGCCTGGCCCAGACTGCTCAGCAGCGCCCGTAGGTCGACGAGTTGATGTACCCACTCCACAAGCAGACGCCAGTGGCCATTCCAGCGGTATTGTTCTGCCAGACGCTGGCTGCTGCCAAGCAGGTGCCAGGCAATGGCTGCGAATGCGTCATCCAGGGTGGTTTCCGCCGTCAGGGTAGGGGGCGTTAGATGCAGGGTGTAGCTGGCTGCATCGTGCAGGCGATAGCCGCGTTCGGCCTTGCTGATGTCGCAAGGCATTAGCGGCAGGTCAGCCGCCAGCTGTTCAGCCAGCTCAAGAAGATCGGCCGGCTCGCCCTCGCGCAGCTCAAGCTCCAGCTCGCAGATGGCTTCCTGATGTTCGCCAGCCAGGACCGCACCCTGGTCCAGCGCTGCCTCGACTACAGCACGGCTCTTGCCGCGTTCCCATGCGATATCGGCATAGTCGCGAGTGAAATCGGTTGTGAAGATCGGCTTGAGCTGGTGTTTGTCCAGATCAGCCAGAGCCGCTGGCCAGCATTCAGGGCCCAGCAGGCTAGTGTCCAGGTCTGGACCGCTCAGGTTCCACTCCCACTCGTTGCGCTCGGACAGGCCTGCCACGCTCTGGCCGCGGCTCTTGAGGGTCTGGATGTACTGGTCACCATCGCGACGGACCCGCAGCGCCACTCGGGCATGGGCCAGCTCACGGGTGTCGGTGTCGTAGTATTGGTTGTACAGCTCGCGGCGCTTCCAACCTTCCTTGTTGCGTTTTTTCAGCACAGGGTGCTCACGCAGGGCAGCAAGGGTTTCGGGAGTCGCGCGTAATTTGATTTCGGTTTCTTTGGCCATGGCAAAAAGGTCTGGTGCCTGAAAGATCTGTGAAGTGAAGCGTTCGACCGGCGCCTTGGCGCAGCGGTATAGCTAGGCCGGCAAGGCTCGCTGGGCTATGAGTCGACTGATTGGGTATCAGTGTATCTAACCCTGCGGCCCATGACAGGAGATTCGCATGGCGCTGGCGTCATCTTTTCGAGGAGCGGCGTTGACCCGGTCATTCAGCACTCTAAGATGGGAACTAGCCGAAGGAGTACGCCTATGCCCATCCCCGCGCTCAAACAGCAATTCAAGGCCTTGTTGGCCGAATCGTCCGTCAGTTGCACACAACCACAGCTAGACCAGTCCAACGCGGGCGTCATTACGCAGTTGTCGAGCTGGTTGGGGGATCTGGGCTTTCGCTGTGAGACCCAGGAGATTCTGCCCGGAAAATACAACCTGATCGCGACCTATGGCAGCGGACCGGGTGGGCTGGTTCTATCCGGGCATACTGACACCGTGCCTTACGATGAGCCGCTCTGGGCCAGCGACCCGCTAACACTACGCGAGGCGGATGATCGTTGGTATGGGTTGGGTAGCTGCGATATGAAGGGCTTTTTCGCCCTGGTGATCGAGGCGGTTCGTACGCTGATCGACCAGCCGTTCCGTCATCCCCTGATCATCCTGGCGACCTGTGATGAAGAATGCTCCATGGACGGTGCCCGGGCGATCGCCGAGGCAGGCAGGCCATTGGGGCGTGCCGCGGTGATCGGCGAGCCGACCAGTCTCAGGCCCATCCGCATGCACAAAGGCATCATGATGGAGCGTATCGATATCCTGGGGCAGAGCGGCCATTCGTCTGACCCTAGCCTTGGGCGAAGCGCCATGGAGGCCATGCATGCCGTCATGGGCGAACTCATGGCACTGCGGCAGCAATGGCAGCATGAGCACCACAACCCTTTTTTCAACGTGCCGCAGCCGACCCTGAATCTGGGCTGTATCCACGGCGGCGACAACCCCAACCGGATCTGCGGGCAGTGTGCGTTGGAGTTTGACCTGCGTCCCCTGCCGGGCATGCAGGCGGACGAGCTGCGCAATCTGATCAAGGGGCGGCTGAGACCGATTGCAGAGCGCCATGCCGTCAAGATCGACTACCAACCCTTGTTTCCGGCGGTTCCACCCTTCGAGCAGTCAGCTACCAGCGAACTGGTCCGCATCGCCGAACAACTCACCGGCTGCGAGGCCCAGGCGGTAGCCTTTGGCACCGAAGCGCCGTATCTTCAACAGCTGGGGATCGAGACGTTGGTCATGGGGCCTGGAAATATTGCCTGCGCCCATCAGCCAGACGAACATCTGGAGCTTTCCCAGATCGAACCAACCGTAAAGGTGCTTCGTCAATTGATTCACCATTACTGCATAACGCTACCAATAGCCAAGGAGTGACCGTGTTGCTGCGACGACGATGAACGAGCCCTCACCGTTCACCTTTTACTTTTGCTGCACAAGGTTTTCTCTTTAATGCACGATTACGTTAATTGGCTTCGCCACGCGTCTCCCTACATTAATGCTCACCGTGACCGGACCTTTGTGGTCATGCTGCCTGGCGACGGGCTGGAGCATCCAAATTTCGGCAATATCGTCCACGACCTCGTGCTGCTGCACAGCCTGGGTGTGCGCCTGGTACTGGTCCATGGCTCGCGGCCACAGATCGAGACGCGACTGGCTGCGCGCGGAATTGCCCCACGCTTTCACCGTGACCTGCGCATCACCGACGCTGCGACGCTGGAGTGCGTGATCGATGCCGTGGGCAGTCTGCGCCTGTCCATCGAGGCCCGTCTGTCCATGGACATGGCTGCCTCCCCCATGCAGGGCGCGCGATTGCGGGTAGCCAGCGGCAACCTCGTCACCGCGCGACCCTACGGTATCCATGACGGTGTCGATTTTCACCATACCGGTGAGGTCCGCCGCATCGACCGCAAGGGCATCAGTCGTCTTCTGGATGAGCGCACTATTGTGCTGCTGTCACCGCTGGGGTATTCGCCCACCGGGGAGATTTTTAATATTGCCTGTGAAGACGTTGCGACCCGTGCCGCTGTCGATCTGGCCGCCGACAAGCTGGTGCTCTACGGTGCCGAGCAAGGTCTGCTGGATGCCGAAGGCAACCTGATCCGTGAGCTACGTCCTCAACAAGTGCCGCCGCATCTGGAGCGGCTTGGCAGTGGCAACTACCAGGCGGAGCTGCTGGATGCGGCCGCTCAGGCCTGCCGGGGTGGGGTGCGCCGCACGCATATCGTGAGCTACGCCGAGGATGGCGCACTGCTCAACGAGCTCTTTACCCGCAGCGGTAGCGGCACGCTGGTGGCGCAGGAGCAGTTCGAGTCCATTCGCGAGGCGGATATTGGCGATGTGGGCGGTCTGATCGAACTGATCCGTCCGCTGGAAGAACAGGGGATTCTGGTACGCCGCTCGCGGGAAGTGCTGGAGCGTGAGATCGACAAGTTCAGTATCGTCGAGCGGGAAGGGCTCATTATCGCCTGTGCCGCGCTGTATCCGATCGCTGATTCAAACGCAGGCGAGCTGGCCTGTCTGGCGGTCAATCCCGACTATCGACATGGTGGGCGGGGGGACGAGTTGCTGGAACGCATCGAGCAGAGGGCCCGCGCTCAGGGCATCAAGACCCTGTTCGTCCTGACGACCCGTACGGCTCACTGGTTTCGCGAGCGAGGCTTTGAGCCCAGCAGCGTCGATCGACTGCCCAGTGCTCGTGCATCGCTGTACAACTATCAGCGCAACTCAAAGATCTTTGAAAAAGCGCTATAGGTGATTCTGGCCGGATAGCCCGGCCAGAGCCCGAACGCTACACGCTCAGCGTGCCGAGGATGCTGGCTTGGTAGGCCGCTGCAAAAGTATCGAAGTCGCCTTGGTCGGCAGTCTCCAGTTCTTCTTGGTCCTTCAATGACTGTTCTGCCATCCGTTCGAAAAGGGCCTGCTGTTCGGGGCTTAGCTCCGCCTGGCGGAAGTAGTCAGCATGGACCTTGCTCTGCCGCAGAGAGAATTCGGCAAAGCTTTCGCCATGCTCGCGCATTTCAGCCAGGACTTGAGCCGAAGGCGTCAGGGCCGGGTTGATAAACTTGTGGCGCTGCTCTTCGACTGATGCATGGTAGGCGCTGCCACCGTAGGCGGTATCCAGCAGTTTGGCACAGCGATCAATGCAGCCCAGCAGCCGCTCGGCCCAGTCCAACATCGAAATCGGGGCGCCCTGGCGTTGTAGGAACAGGCCTGGCTTGCGGCCTTCCTTCACAACCTTAGTAAAGTTCTGCGTACATTCGCCACACTCGCCGTTCAGCGGCGGGCTTTCCTCAAGGGCGCAGAACAGTAGGAACGCATCCAGGAAGCGTGACTCCACCACGTCGATGCCCAGTGGCAGGAACGGGTTGATATCCAGGCACCGGACTTCGATGTACTGCACGCCCCGAGCAATCAGTGCCTGGACGGGACGCTCGCCCGTACGGGTAACCCGCTTGGGCCGGATGTTCGAGTAATACTCGTTTTCAATCTGCAGGATATTGGTGTTGAGCTGCACCCATTCACCATCGCGGTGAGTGCCGATTTCAGCGTAAGGCGGGTAGGGCGTCGCCACTGCCTTGCGCAGGCTCTCCGTGTAGCTCTGCAGGTCGTTGTAACACGGCGTCAGGCTGGCTTGCGCCTCGCTCTGATAGCCCAGGTCGCTCATGCGCAGACTGGTCGCGTACGGCAGGTACAGTGTGTCGGCATCAAAGGTCTCCAACTGATGCGGGCGGCCACGCATGAATCCGACATCCAGCGCAGGAGAGGCACCGAACAGGTACATCAGCATCCAGCTGTAACGGCGGAAGTTACGGATCAGCGCAATATAGCGGGAGGACTGGTAGTCACGATCGCTACGGGTATCGCCTTCGGCCTGGCGTAACAAGGGCCAGAGCGTTTCCGGCAGCGAAAAGTTGTAATGGATACCCGCAATGCACTGCATGGTCCGACCGTAGCGCACGGCCAGCCCGCGGCGGTAGACATGCTTGAGCTTGCCGATATGGGAATCGCCATAATGGGCAATCGGAATCTGCTCTTCCTCCGGCAGCGGACACGGCATCGACGGGCTCCACAGGAGCTCACCGTCAAGCTGTCGCGTAGCGAAGCGGTGAATGACATCGAGCTGCTCAAGCACCTTGGCAGGGTCATGCGCCGTGGGAGTAATGAATTCAAGCAGGGCCTCGGAATAGTCCGTCGTGATCTGAGGGTGAGTCAGAGCCGAGCCCAGGGCTGCCGGATGAGGTGTCTGAGCCAATTGGCCGTGCTCGTCCACACGCAGGGTTTCACGTTCGATGCCGTGCTGACACTCAGTCAACAGCGACAGATGGGCAGAATCGCCGAGCAGGGCCAGGCGGCGGGTCAAGATATCGCTCAAGATGTTTTCCTTCACTCGACAGTGGCCCCACTATGGGGATGAGTGAGCCGGTGTACAAGTCTGTCGAATAGACTTCAATAGGCCTACCGCGGTTGCATCCGAAAGTGGACGAAGTGCACCGCGGGTACGATCGCCGTTGTGGCAGGGTAAAAGCCCGGCGCAGAACACGCCGGGCGAACGCATTACAGGCAGGCGAACGTTGCCTGGGCCTTGGCCACCAACTTATCGTTCTGATGCACTTCCGCTTCGATGACGTGCGTTTTGCGCCCGGGATGGATCACCTTGGCGCGGCAGACGATTTCACCGTCGCTGACGCCCCGAATGTAGTTGACCTTGCACTCCAGGGTCACGCTGCCTGGCTTGCCCTCGAACAGGCTGTGACTGGCCTGTCCAAGCGCTGTATCGATCAGCGAGAACAACGCGCCACCATGCATCTTGCCGTGCAGGTTGAGCAGCTTGTCCTGCATGTTCATCCGGACTTCGGATTCTCCCTGCTCGGCTTTGAGGATACGCATCCCCAGCAGCTGGCTGAATGCACTGTCATTACCTGCCACGGACTGGCTCATGGTTACTTCCTCAATTGTTTGGCGTTGGCAAACAGTGCTGCCATGGCACCACTGGCAGCAGGCTTGCTTTCGTTACGGGGTGCATTACGGTCACGCGATGGGTTGTTACCAGGCTTGCCGCTGCGGGGTTGCCCGCCACGTTGGCCTTCGACCTTTTCACCAGGCGTATCGCTCATGCGCATGGACAGACCCACACGGTTACGGGGAATGTCCACTTCCATGACCTTGACCTTCACGATATCGCCTGCCTTGACCACTTCGTAGGGGTCTTTGACAAACTTCTCGGACAAGGCGCTGATGTGTACCAAGCCGTCCTGGTGTACACCGATATCGACGAACGCACCAAAGTTGGTCACGTTGGTCACAACACCTTCGAGAATCATACCGGGCTTGAGATCCTTGAGGGATTCAACGCCTTCCTGGAATTCTGCTGTCTTGAACTCGGGGCGCGGGTCTCGCCCCGGCTTGTCCAGCTCGCTCAGGATATCCGTCACGGTCGGCAGGCCAAAGGTTTCATCAGTAAATTTCTTTGGATCCAGGCGCTTCAGGAAGCTGGAGTCTCCAATCAGGGAGCGAATATCACGGCCGGTATCAGCAGCGATACGCTCGACGACAGGGTAGGCTTCCGGGTGAACGCCAGAGGCATCCAGTGGATTGCTGCCGCTCATGACCCGCAGGAAGCCTGCAGCCTGCTCGAATGTCTTGTCTCCCAGGCGACTCACTTTCTTCAACTCGTGACGGGACTTGAAAGCACCATTCAGGTCGCGGTAGGCCACGATATTCTGCGCCAGCGTTGCGTTCAGACCGGAGATACGGGCCAGCAGCGCTGCAGAGGCCGTGTTTACGTCCACCCCTACGGCGTTTACGCAGTCTTCCACCACAGCATCCAGGCTACGAGCCAGCTTGAGTTGTGAGACGTCATGCTGGTACTGGCCCACGCCAATGGACTTGGGCTCGATCTTGACCAGCTCAGCCAGCGGATCCTGCAAGCGGCGAGCAATAGATACAGCGCCACGCAAAGAAACATCCAAATCCGGAAATTCCTTGGCTGCAAGTTCGGACGCTGAGTACACCGAGGCGCCAGCTTCGCTGACCATGATTTTGGTCATCTTGAGGCCCGGGTATTTCTTGATCAGTTCTCCCGCCAGTTTATCGGTCTCGCGGCTAGCCGTGCCGTTGCCAATGGCAATCAGGTCGACGCCATGCTTGGCACACAGCTTCGCCAGCGTATCGATGGTCTGGTCCCACTGGTTTTTCGGGGCGTGCGGATACACGGTATCGGTGGCCAGCAGCTTGCCGGTTGAGTCGACCACGGCGACTTTCACGCCCGTTCGCAGTCCTGGGTCCAGACCCAGCGTGGCACGTGGGCCAGCAGGTGCTGCCAGCAACAGATCATGCAGGTTGCGTGCGAATACGCTGATGGCATCATCTTCAGCCTTTTCACGCAGCTCGCCCAGCAGATCGGTTTCCAGCGAGGTGTACAGCTTAACCTTCCAGGTCCAGCGCACGACTTCCGCCAGCCATTTGTCTGCTGCGCGATTCTGATTCTTCACCTCGAAATGCTCGGCAATCATTATCTCGCAAGGGTGCATGGTCCCAGGTGCTTCATCGCCTACCTTGAGCGAGGCACTCAGGATGCCTTCGTTACGGCCGCGGAAGATCGCAAGGGCTCGGTGGGACGGTACATTTCTGAAAAGCTCGTCATGTTCGAAATAGTCACTGAACTTGGCGCCTTCCTGCTCCTTCCCGGTCACCAGACGAGCTGAAAGTGTCGCCTCCTGCTTCAGGAATGCGCGCAGCTTTTCCAGGAGGTCGGCATCTTCGGCAAAACGCTCCATCAGAATGTATTTGGCACCCTCCAGGGCCGCTTTTGCGTCGGCGACGCCTTTGTCCGCATCTACATAGCCGGCGGCTTCGGTCTCGGGAGAAAGCGTTGGGTCATTGAGCAAGGCATCTGCCAGTGGGCCAAGGCCGGCTTCCAGGGCAATCTGGCCCTTGGTACGACGCTTCTGCTTATAGGGCAGATAAAGGTCTTCAAGACGGGTCTTGGTATCGGCCTGCTTGATCTCGCGGGCTAGCTCCGGCGTGAGTTTACCTTGCTCGTCGATGCTGGCCAGGATCGCCGTGCGACGCTCTTCCAGCTCGCGCAGGTAGCGCAGGCGCTCTTCCAGATGACGCAGGTGCGTATCGTCGAGGCTGCCGGTGACTTCTTTTCTATAACGGGCGATGAAAGGAACCGTCGATCCCTCATCAAGCAGCGCCACGGCTGCGGCGACCTGTTGTGGGCGGACGCCGAGCTCTTCGGCGATGCGGGAGTTGATACTGTCCATGAAACCACCTGAAAACCAGAGAAGCGGGCCTGACCGGCAGGCTTGAAGCGCTGCATTATACCCGTCGGGTATCAACGCGCTGCGGCAATTTGCCAAGGATAAGTGTGTGCTTTCAACTTCTTATGCAGGCTAATCCCCCATTCTCAGGAAAAATCTGCTAACAATGGACTGTCCCTCTGCGGACGAGGCCTGCGCCATAATCCACTTCCCTATTTGAAGGAGTTGACATGAGCACCACCCCCGTTACGGAAGGTGAAAAGATTCTGGTCGTAGATGACGATGCTCGTCTGCGTCGCCTGCTCGAGCGTTTTCTGGCCGAGCAGGGCTACCGTGTGCGTACCGTGGAAAGCACCGAGCAGATGGACCGCCTGATGTCCCGTGAGCTTTTCCATCTGGTCGTGCTGGATCTGATGATGCCGGGCGAAGACGGTATGTCGGCCTGCGCCCGTCTGCGTGAGCAGAACAACCAGATCCCGATCATCATGCTGACGGCCAAGGGCGATGAGGGCAGTCGCATCCAGGGGCTTGAGCAGGGCGCCGATGACTATCTGGCCAAGCCTTTCAACCCTCGCGAACTTCTGGCCCGTATCAAGGCCGTTCTGCGCCGGCAAGCACCCCAGGTTCCGGGCGCACCGGGCAGCGAAGATGCCGTCGTAACCTTTGGTGATTATGAGCTTTCGCTGGCGACCCGCGAACTCAAACGCGGTGATGAAGTGCATATGCTGACCACCGGTGAATTTGCCGTGCTCAAGGCGCTGGTCCAGCATGCGCGCGAGCCGCTGACCCGCGACAAGTTGATGAACCTGGCACGTGGCCGTGAGTGGGATGCGCTAGAACGGTCGATCGATGTACAGATTTCCCGTCTGCGCCGCATGATCGAGCCTGATCCCTCCAAGCCTCGCTATATCCAGACGGTCTGGGGGGTTGGCTACGTATTCGTGCCGGACGGCAATAAGTAACAGTCCGGCACTTAGGGACGCCTTCAGGCGAACAAGCCGTTGTGAACACCTACCAACAGGAAGATGCCCAGCAGCGCTCGATAGACAATGAAGATCCAGGTCGAAAAGCGTTCCAGAAAGCGCATCAGACCCCAGATGGCTGCAAACGCCGAAAGGCTTGCTACCAGGATGCCTACCAGCAGAAGCGACCAGGCTTCTGCCGGGATGGACGCATGCCAGAGCACGACCAGTTCTTTCAAGCCAGCCAGGGCAATCGCGGGCAGGCCCAGCAGGAAAGAAAAGCGGGCTGCTTCTTCACGCTTTAAGTTGAGGAACATGGCCGCAGTCAATGTCGAGCCGGAGCGGGATACTCCTGGAATCAACGCGCCAATTTGTGCAATTCCAACAATCAAGGCGTCGCGCAGGCGCATTTCACTCATGTCGCGCTTGTGCTTGCAGGTCAGCTCGGCAATGGCCAGCAACGCCGCCATGCCCAAACAGGCATAGCCAATGACATTCAAGCCCCGTAAAGGCGAGTCGCAGGCATTGAGCACAGGGGAAAGCGCAAGCCCGACCACACAGATAGGGATTGTCGCCAGAATGATTGCCATGGCCAGGACAAAGGCGCGACTGTTGTAGTCCTTATGACGAATTGCATTGACGCTGCCGGTGGTAACGGAGCTGACGTCACGCCAGAAATAACTGATGACAGCTGCCAGAGCTGCCATCTGCATTGCAGCGGAAAAGGCGGAACCAGGATCTTGCCAACCTAACAGGGCTGGAACGACACGCATGTGAGCAGTAGAGGAAATTGGCAGGAGCTCGGTGATACCCTGCACAACACCTAGGAAAATAACCTGGGCGTAACTAAGGGAAGCAAAGCCAATGTCCAAGCCGGTATGGCACATATCGGACACGAAATATCTCCAGTGTGGGAGGTCTTTGAAAAGAGTCGGGCAAATGTATCAAAGTGTTTCTTAGCGAAACGAGGCTGTGAGGCATTTAAAAAGCCGTTTTGTTCAGTCACTCAACAAAATCGATGCCTTTTCTATGAAGCAGGTCTTTATAGGGTGGCAATATGCTCGGAGCGTCAATGACGTGTGGTTACTATGAAAACGCCTGCCTGGTTCCCTCAAAGCTTCTTCGCACGCTCGCTCTGGCTGGTTCTGATTGCCGTACTGTTTTCCAAGGCGCTGACGCTGGTTTACCTGCTGCTCAACGAAGATGTATTGGTTGATCGCCAATACAGTCATGGCGCTGCACTGACGTTGCGGGCCTACTGGGCCGCTGATCCGGATGACCGTCCCGCTGTCGCTCAGGCATCCGGGCTGCACTATGAATCGCCGGAAACGGTGCCAGCGGGTGAGTATCATTGGCCTTACAGTGAAATTTTCGACCGCCAGATGCAGCAGGAACTGGGTCCGGATACCCAAGTCAGGGTTCGTGTACAGCAGGGGCCTGCACTTTGGGTGCTGGCGCCATCGCTGGGGCCTGATTGGATCAAGATACCGCTGTACGCTCACCCCCTGCGAGGCCAGCGAATCTGGAGTGTGCTGGGTTGGTTCTTCGGGATTGGCCTGTTTTCTACCGCCGTGGCCTGGGTGTTTGTCGGCCAGCTGAACCGGCCACTCAAACGGCTCGTCTATGCCGCCCGCGAGCTGGGTAAAGGGCATAGCGTACGCCTGCCGGAAAGTGATGCGCCAAGCGAGATCATGGAGGTCTATCATGCCTTCAATCAGATGGCTCACGATGTCGAGCAGGTTGGACGCGAGCGTGAGCTGATGTTGGCCGGCGTGTCCCACGACCTGCGCACGCCGCTTACCCGTCTACGCCTCTCAGTCGAATTGCTGCCTGAAATGGACGAAATGACGGAGGACATGGTCCGCGATATCGAGGATATGAACCTGATTCTCGATCAGTTCCTGGCATTTATACGTGATGGACGCGATGAGCCTTTAGAAGAAACGAACCTGAATGACCTGATTCAGGAAACCGTGGCGCCTTACAACCAGAATGAGGAGCGGGTCCGTCTCTCCCAGACCGATGTGCCGCCCGTGGCTTTGCGGCGTGTGTCGATCAAGCGGATGCTGACCAACCTCCTGGAAAATGCGTTCAAGCATGGAGGCGGCGCCGTGGAGGTCAGGGCTCACGTAGGTGGAGATTCGACAGCGCCCTATGTTGTGCTGAGCGTTCTGGACCAGGGACCGGGCATTGATCCCAGTGAGATAGAGGAAATCTTCAATCCTTTCATTCGGGGCAACCGGGCGCGTACCGGCTCTGGTACCGGGCTGGGGCTGGCCATCGTCAGGCGTATTGCCGCCCAGCATGGTGGCAGCGTAGAGCTGCGTAATCGTGAGGGTGGCGGAGTCGAGGCGCGCGTCTTGTTGCCACTAGGTCTGCTGCTGCCTCGTACCGCCAGCTGATCTGACGCTACCAGTGGAGTCCGTCATGATCGAGGCGGGCTTCCTGACCATATGGCCAGGCTTGGTTATCCGGGCCGTGTCCACTAGGCAGACCCGAGAACAACGGAACACCATGAGGCTCCAGCCATTCAGCAATAATCTCTTCAAGGCTGTGTACCACACCCTTGCGTGGGCAATCCGTAAAGGTGCCCAGGCATACGGCGCCAAGCCTGGCGCTATCGATACTGTTCAATAGCTGCCACAGACTACGCTCGATGCGATAGTACGGCTCACCTACATCCTCCAGGATCAGAATGGCGCCGTCAGGCGCATACAGTCCATAGCCGGTGCCCTCGGTACTGGCCAGTGCCGTCAGGTTGCCGCCAATCAGCGGTCCTTGTATGGACTTGAGCGAGTGATTGACCGGTTGGGCTGGCAGATGCCCTCCGGCCGTTCTCAGCAGCCGATCGAGACTGCGAAACGAGTCCTCATGACGCAGCTGTTCTTCACCGTCATATCGTTTGGCCAATGCCGTAGCCACTGGACCATGTACTGCAGGCAGACTTTGCCGATGAAAGGCGCTGAGCATGATCGAGATATCGGAGAAACCAATCAGCGGTTTAGGGCCAGCCCGCCTGATGCGCTCCCAATCCAGATGCGGTAAAAGCTGAGCACACCCATAGCCGCCCCGCAAACACCAGACAGCACTAACCTTTGGATTCTCAAAGGCCGCATAAACATCGGCCAGGCGCTGATCCACTGTACCCGCAAGATAACGATGACGTGCCTGTACGTGCTCGCCTGCAACATACGGAACCTCCATCTCACGCAACCGAGCGTAGGTAGTTTCCAGCGCATCGTTGGCAATTGCTGCCGCTGGTGCAATTAGCGCTACCTTGCCCCCGAAACTGGAGGCATCAAGAAGAGACGTGCTGCCTGTCATCCCTTAGCCTTTGCCTTTGGTACGTGTCAGGTTGGGGCCACTGTTCTTTTCCAGATACTGGATGATCATGCCCGCAATGTCCTGGTTGGTCGTTTGCTCGATGCCTTCCAGGCCCGGTGAGGAGTTCACCTCCATGACCAGCGGACCATGATTGGAGCGAAGAATATCGACACCGGCCACATTCAGCCCCAGCACCTTGGCGGCTCTAATGGCGGCCATACGCTCTTCAGGCGTAATTTTCACCAGACTTGCCGTGCCGCCGCGATGCAGGTTGGAGCGGAACTCGCCGGGCTTGGCCTGGCGTTTCATGGCGGCAATCACCTTGTCACCCACCACAAAGCAGCGAATATCCGCACCGCCTGCCTCGCGGATATACTCCTGCACCATGATGTTCTGCTTGAGTCCCATGAATGCTTCCAGTACCGACTCGGCAGCCTTTTCGGTTTCACACAGCACCACGCCGATTCCCTGAGTACCCTCCAGCAGCTTGATGACCAGCGGAGCACCGCCAACCATGCGGATAAGGTCCGGTACATCATCTGGAGAGTGCGCAAAGCCTGTCACCGGCAGGCCAACACCCTTGCGTGACATCAACTGTAGGGAGCGCAGCTTGTCTCGGGCTCGGCTGATGGCGACGGACTCATTGAGCGGAAAGACGCCCATCATTTCGAACTGCCGCAGCACTGCGCAGCCATAAAACGTTACCGATGCCCCAATTCGCGGAATCACGGCATCGAAGTCTTCGAGCGGCTTGCCTCTATAGTGAATCTGCGGTTTGTGGCTTGCGATATTCATATACGCGCGCAACGTATCGATCACGACCATCTGATGACCACGTTGCTCCCCGGCTTCCACCAGGCGACGAGTGGAATACAGGCGAGGATTACGCGACAGCACAGCGATTTTCATGCAGCACCCGGAGCGGGAGAGAGGGATAGGATGGGTTTGTCTTGCGCATAGCTGACGGCCGGATTCACGATCAGGCCACCCTCGACCAAGGCTTTCGAGCCTAGAAGCATGCGGTAACGCATGCTCTTGCGGCAGGCCAGGGTAAATTCCACTGGCCAGGATCGATTACCCAGAGCGAGATTGGTTCGAATCACATAGCGGTTCTGAGCATGGCCATTGGAGCTTCGTATGGTCTTCTTGGCTACCAACGGGGCTTCGCAATGCCGGTGCCGGGACTGCACCAGTGTGCCCAGATGGACCGTAAAACGCACCCAGCGTTCACCGTTACGCTCAAAAGGAACAACTTCCGTTGCATGCAGGGCTGAAGTGCTCGCACCTGTGTCGATCTTGGCCCTCAGGCCGATTACGCCCAGGTCCGGCAGGGCGACCCATTCACGTAGGCCGATAATGGCCAGCTCGTCGAGTGTGTCCAAGCGTAATCCTTGAAGTCGGGATCAGTGTCCCCATATCTGCTTATCGATGGAGGCCAGCGCATTGAACGCAGGCTTGGCAAACCAGTAACCCTGCATCAACGTGATACCAATGTCACGCAGGCAATCACGCTCGGCAGCGGTTTCAATACCTTCGGCAATGATCTGGATGTTCAACTCCGTACACATGGAGACGACGGCTCGAACAATGGCCTGCCGGATTCGATCATGATCGATATTGCGAATCAAGGCCATATCCAGCTTGATCAGATCCGGTTGAAAAGCGGCTAGCAGGTTCAAGCCTGAATGTCCGGCACCAAAGTCGTCAATCGCCGTCATGAAGCCGAACTGGCGATATTCCTTCAGGATATGCATTAGATGCTGGCTATCACCAATATGCTCGCTTTCAACTGTTTCAAAAATAAGATTGCTCAACGGAAAGTCATGCCGTTTGGCCGCCTCCAGTGTGCTGCGAATGCACAGCTCCGGTCGATAGACGGCATTTGGAAGAAAGTTGATGGAAAGTTTTTCCTTCATTCCAAGCTTTGCTGCGCCTGAAATCGCCTTGGTGCGGCATAACTGATCGAAACGATAGCGGTTATGCGCATCCACCCGCTCAAGCACTGAAAGCGCACCCTGGCCTTCCGGGCCACGGACCAGCGCCTCGTGAGCAAAGATACTGCGAGTGGTTACGTCAACAATAGGCTGATAGGCAAAGGCGAAATCGAACCCAAGGGGTTCACTCTGGTGGCAGCCCTGGCAGCGCATAGGGTTGGTTAATTCTTCAGGAAAGAAGGTCTTCATGATCGTACCGTTAGAATGCCCGTAACCAGCCCTGGTCTAATGGCAAAAATTGATAAGTATTCGGAGCGTTTTCGTTAATGACGTCTATTCAAGATATAGATGAAAAAGTCCGCCTGGATAAGTGGCTGTGGGCTGCACGGTTCTTCAAGACACGAGCACTGGCCAAGGCTGCTATAGAAGGAGGCAAGGTTCAATGTCGGGGTGAGCGGTGTAAGCCCAGCAAAGAGCCCAAGGTCGGTGATGAGCTGACGATTCGTCAGGGGTTCGATGAGAAGACCGTCATAGTCCTCTCCCTGTCTCAACAGCGTCGCGGAGCACCCGAGGCCCAGTTACTGTATCGGGAGACAGAGGAAAGTCTTGAGCGTCGCGAGCGGGCTACGGCCATGCGCAAGGCAGGAGCGCTTGGGTTGGCAACGGATGGAAGGCCAACCAAGAAACAGCGCCGTCAGATTCATCGATTCCGGGGCGACGCTGATTCTCGGGCCAATGACTAGATGAGCAGTCAGTAGTGCTTGACCAGGCTCATCTGCCGGATAACAGGAATATGAGCTGCTACACGAAACAGCGGCGCAGTTAAACGAAGGAACATGCGGCTACCGGCATTGGCCAGCGGCGTATAAAACCCCCAGGCCATTGCCAGTAGTGCAACGGCAATACCGCCCATATAGTCATCCGAAGCCCAGTGAGCACCGGCGACCAGGCGCGGCATCATGAAAAGCATTACCAGTAGCCAAGTGACGATAAGTTGTAATGGGTTGCGCGTAAAAGCCGTTAGAAAGAGGCCCCAGAGCAGAAGAACCGAAGCATGATCCCCCGGAAAGCTGGCGCCGGAGCGATCTTTGAGCTCCCAGGCCTTTTCCCAGGACTGGAAGTAATCGCTCATGTGAATGGCATACGTCAGCATGTCGGATGGACTGGCATGCTGCAGGCCGGCGGCTTCGATAGCCTTGGTGAACAGGTTGCGGATCAGCAGCAAGGCTAGCAGTACCGTAAGCAAGCCGAAGAAGGCGCTACGGACCTGCTCTGGTTTGAACACCCAATTCCCACGTATCGTAAGTGTGAGAAGAATAATGCCCACAACGATGTCGAATGGCCTCAGGCTGGCAACGGCCCAGACGTGTAGCCAGACCGTATTGCTTTCCAGCGGTGCGTTCAGCGCACGGAAGAGATGCGCATCCAGATCCAGAAGAGTGGTGCGTACGGAAGGGATAAGCCAGAGAATAATCAACAGCAGCGCCACGAGGTGGCTGATTAGAAATGCTCGCCATTGCCACTTGGCTTGGAAGAGTGTGGCATTGTCCATAGAATGAAATGAATCCATATGAATAAACAGAAAGCGTGACCGCACGGGAGTGTTGTCACGCTTTTGTCATTTTCCCTGTTCAAGCGTACTTTTGTCATGACCCCATTCGATTACACACAGCGTTTCCTGTTTGAAGACACCGACGTTCGCGGCGAACTTGCATTGCTTGAAAGAAGCTATGTAGAGGTGCTTGCCAAACACCCTTATCCAGAACCCGTCGCGCAGCTGTTGGGTGAAATGCTTGCAGCAGCTGCCTTGCTGTGCGGCACGCTCAAGTTCGACGGTCTGCTGGTATTGCAGGCACGCTCCAGCGGTGCGATTCCTCTATTGATGGTGGAGTGCTCGAGCGCCCGAGAGGTGCGCGGTATCGCCCGCTACAATGCCGACGACATCGCTCCTGATGCCACGCTGAAAGATCTAATGCCCGAAGGTATTCTTGCCATTACGGTCGATCCGACCAACGGTCAGCGTTATCAAGGGATCGTTCCTCTCGAAGGCCAGACGCTCGCTGAATGCCTTTCAGGCTACTTCGCCACGTCCGAGCAGCTGCCTACCCGCTTCTGGCTCAATGCCGATGGACGGCGCGCTCGTGGGCTCCTGCTCCAACAGCTGCCAGCGGACAAACACAAGGACAAAGAGTCGCGCGACGCCAGCTGGGAGCACCTTACAACCCTCGGCAATACGCTGACTGCAGAAGAGCTGTTGGGGTTACCCAACGAAACGGTACTTCATCGTCTCTATCATGAAGAAACCGTCAGAGTCTTTGATCCTCAAATCGTCGAATTCCATTGTGGCTGTTCTAGGGAACGTTCTGCCAATGCGCTTGTCTCTGTGGGCCAGGAAGATGTCGAACTGCTATTGCAGGAGCAGGGTGGTCAGATAGAAATCGACTGCCAGTTCTGCAATCAGCGATACCTGTTCGACGCTGCCGATGTCGCGCAGATTTTTGCAGGCGGTGGAAGCCAAACACCGCAAGAAACCCGTCACTAAGCATTGCATTCAGGAATAGGCTTTCTGGCATAATCGCGCGACTTCGTTTTTTATGTAGCCAAACTCGGGTTAAGCTACAAAACGCAAAAGGACCGGCCGAGGGCCGACGGGGAACTACATGACGCAAGCCAACGTTTATACCGATATTAGCGCCGCGCAGCTGGTAGAAGAGGCGCTTCGGCGCGGCGAGGGTGAGTTAGCCGCCAATGGCTCTCTTGTAGTCAAGACTGGACATCGCACCGGCCGCTCGCCAGCCGACCGCTTCATTGTTGAAGAGTCGTCTACCCGTGATGCCATCGATTGGGGTTCTATCAACCGTCCTTTTCCAGCGGAAAAGTTCGATGCGCTATGGGATCGCGTTTCAACCTATGTAGGTGAGCGGGATCACTTCGTTTCGCATGTGCATGTAGGCTCCGATCCAGAGCACTACCTTGCAGTCAAGATGACTACGGAAACCGCCTGGCACAACCTGTTTGGCCGTTGCCTGTTCATCAACCCGGAAAGTTACAACCCTCAGTCCCGCCAGGAGTGGGAAATCCTTAACGCCCCTTGGTTTGTCTGCGAGCCGGAGCGTGATGGAACCAATTCCGATGGCACCGTCATCATTAACTTTGCTGCTCGCAAGGTATTAATCGCGGGCATGCGTTATGCCGGTGAAATGAAGAAGGCCATGTTCTCGGTGCAAAACTTCCTGCTGCCTGAGCATGATGTACTTCCTATGCACTGTGCGGCCAACATGGGCGAAGAGGGCGACGTTACGCTGTTCTTTGGCCTGTCGGGAACAGGTAAGACGACGCTATCTGCCGATGAAAGCCGTTACCTGATCGGTGACGACGAGCATGGCTGGGGTGTCGGCACCGTCTTTAATATAGAGGGCGGCTGCTATGCTAAGTGTATCGACCTGTCCGAAAAGAATGAGCCTGTCATCTGGAAAGCCATTCAGTTCGGCGCTGTGCTGGAAAACGTGGTGCTTGATCCACAGTCGCGCCAGCCAGATTATTCGGACGATAGTCTGACCCAGAACAGCCGAGCGGCCTATCCTCGTGAGTTGATCGAAAAGCGTGCGGAACTGAACCGCGGTGGCGAGCCTAATGCAGTAATCTTTCTCACCTGCGATCTGACGGGTGTGCTGCCTCCTGTATCTATCCTTAATAACGAGCAGGCGGCTTATCATTTCCTTTCGGGTTACACTGCGCTGGTGGGTTCTACTGAAATGGGATCGGGGGCTGGCATCAAATCCACTTTCTCTACCTGTTTCGGTGCACCCTTCTTCCCGCGTCCGGCGGCCGAGTACGCTGAGCTTCTCATCAAGCGTATCAATGGGTTCGGCTCCAAAGTTTACCTGGTGAACACTGGGTGGACTGGGGGCGGTTACGGTGTAGGCAAGCGCTTCAATATCCCAACGACACGAGCAGTGATTGCCGCTATTCAAAGTGGGGCGCTGGTCGATGTTGAAACCGAGCATTTGCCCATTATCAACCTTGATGTTCCCAAGGTCGTAGCTGGTGTCGATACTGCATTGCTCAACCCGCGTAACACTTGGGAAGATAAAAATGCCTATGATGAATCGGCCAAGGCGCTGGCAGGCAAGTTCATCGAGAACTTCAAAAAGTTCAGTGGCGTCTCCGAAGCGATTAAGGCAGCTGGTCCACAGTTATAATCGTTAGGCTGAAAACAAAGGGTCGCTTAAGCGACCCTTTGTTTTTTAAGAAAAAATTTAAGAAAAACGCATTTAATGATTGCATGTGAAAAATTAAATGCATAAAATGCGCCCGCCTTGAACATGTAAGTCCACTGGTTGGCGGTCAAGGCAACGTAAGTTGAGGAAAAGTAAGAAAATCCTTGACACGACGGCAGCAAGCAAATAGAATGCTGCCTCCTTTGGAGGGATTCCCGAGCGGCCAAAGGGATCAGACTGTAAATCTGACGTCTACGACTTCGAAGGTTCGAATCCTTCTCCCTCCACCAAATTGCAAGAGCTACAGGCTCTGCGGGTATAGTTCAGTGGTAGAACCTCAGCCTTCCAAGCTGATGATGCGGGTTCGATTCCCGCTACCCGCTCCAGTTTGTTGTAGTTTGCTCATGTAGCTCAGTTGGTAGAGCACACCCTTGGTAAGGGTGAGGTCAGCGGTTCAAATCCGCTCATGAGCTCCATTATTAAGGGCAGATATGAGAATATCTGCCTTTATTTTATGGCGGCGTTACTTGCTCAATTCTTGATGGGAGAGAGTGTCGATGGCTAAAGAAAAATTTGAACGTAACAAACCGCACGTCAACGTCGGCACCATCGGCCACGTCGACCATGGTAAGACAACGCTGACTGCAGCACTGACCAAGGTTTGCTCTGAAACTTGGGGTGGTTCTGCCCGTAACTTCGACCAGATCGATAACGCTCCGGAAGAAAAAGCGCGCGGTATTACCATTAACACTTCCCACGTTGAGTACGATTCGGCCACTCGCCACTACGCTCACGTTGACTGCCCTGGCCACGCTGACTATGTGAAGAACATGATCACCGGTGCTGCGCAGATGGACGGTGCGATCCTGGTTTGCTCGGCAGCTGACGGCCCCATGCCGCAGACTCGTGAGCACATCCTGCTGTCCCGTCAGGTAGGCGTTCCTTACATTGTCGTGTTCCTGAACAAGGCCGACATGGTTGACGATGCCGAGCTGCTCGAGCTGGTAGAAATGGAAGTTCGCGATCTGCTGAACACCTATGACTTCCCAGGTGACGACACTCCGATCGTTGTAGGTTCCGCGCTGATGGCGCTGGAAGGCAAAGACGACAACGAAATCGGTGTTTCTGCTGTGCGTAAGCTGGTTGAAACTCTGGATGCCTACATCCCTGAGCCGGTTCGTGCAATCGACCAGCCGTTCCTGATGCCGATCGAAGACGTATTCTCCATCTCTGGTCGCGGTACTGTAGTAACGGGCCGTGTTGAGCGTGGTATCGTCAAGGTGGGTGAGGAAGTTGAAATCGTAGGTATCAAAGCTACGACCAAAACTACCTGCACCGGCGTTGAAATGTTCCGTAAGCTGCTAGACGAAGGTCGTGCAGGTGAGAACGTTGGCGCCCTGCTGCGTGGTACCAAGCGTGAAGACGTTGAGCGTGGTCAGGTTCTGGCCAAGCCGGGCACCATCAAGCCGCACACCAAGTTCGAGTGCGAAGTGTACGTTCTGTCCAAGGAAGAAGGTGGTCGTCATACTCCGTTCTTCAAGGGCTACCGTCCTCAGTTCTACTTCCGTACTACTGACGTGACTGGTAACTGCGAACTGCCGGAAGGCGTTGAGATGGTAATGCCGGGCGACAACATCAAGATGGTTGTTACCCTGATCGCTCCGATCGCCATGGAAGAAGGTCTGCGTTTCGCTATTCGCGAAGGCGGCCGTACCGTAGGCGCCGGCGTGGTTGCCAAGATCGTCGAATAAGTTCTTGATCTTGGGTTGTTAGGCCGGCATAATAGCCGGCCTGATTTAAGTTACAGGCCAGTAGCTCAATTGGCAGAGCGGCGGTCTCCAAAACCGCAGGTTGGGGGTTCGATTCCCTCCTGGCCTGCCAGATTTAATCTGGCATTTCCTGACAGGATTTCAATTGATGAGCGTCAAGGCGGAAGCCAAAGAGTCACGCTTCGATGCGATGAAGTGGCTTGTGGTCGTCTTGCTGGTAGCAGTAGGTGTTGTTGCTAACCACTACTACTCAGCCCAGCCGATCCTGTATCGCGTTATCGGTTTGCTGGTTCTGGGTGCTGTAGCTGCTTTCGTTGCATTACAGACTGTCAAAGGGCAAGCGTTTTTCACGCTGCTCAAAGAGGCGCGCACCGAGATTCGTAAGGTTGTCTGGCCTAGTAGGCAAGAGACAACTCAGACCACATTGATTGTGGTTGCAGTAGTGCTGGTCATGGCGCTGCTGCTATGGGGATTAGATTCCCTGCTCGGATGGCTTGTTTCCATGATCGTAGGTTAAGGGTTCGCCGTGGCTAAGCGTTGGTACGTAGTGCATGCATACTCGGGTTACGAGAAGCATGTCATGCGCTCTTTGATTGAGCGCGTCAAGCTTGCCGGAATGGAAGATGAGTTCGGCGATATTCTGGTTCCCACTGAAGAAGTAGTGGAAATGCGTAATGGCCAGAAGCGCAAAAGCGAACGTAAATTCTTTCCAGGTTATGTGCTCGTTCAGATGGAAATGAACGAAGGTACTTGGCACCTCGTTAAAGATACCCCGCGGGTTATGGGTTTTATTGGTGGGACGGCTGATAAGCCAGCACCGATTACTGATCGTGAGGCAGAGGCGATTCTTCGTCGTGTTTCCGATAGTAGTGATAAGCCCAAGCCGAAAACACTGTTTGAGCCAGGTGAGACTGTTCGTGTTATCGATGGTCCGTTTGCTGACTTCAATGGTGTTGTCGAAGAAGTGAATTACGAAAAAAGCCGGATTCAAGTGGCTGTCCTGATTTTTGGACGTTCTACGCCGGTTGAGCTGGAATTCAGTCAGGTCGAAAAAGTCGTCTAACTGATGCCTGGTCCCATACCCCGCAGTTTAGGCTGCGGGGTTTTGTCGTCAGTGGGATAAGGTGAATCAAACCGGGGAGCCTTAAGGCGTTAGACCCGTCATTGGAGTAGCAAATGGCTAAGAAAATCCAAGCTTATATCAAGCTGCAAGTTAAAGCGGCCCAAGCTAACCCAAGCCCGCCAGTAGGTCCGGCGCTGGGTCAGCATGGCGTGAACATCATGGAATTCTGTAAGGCATTCAACGCCCGTACCCAAGGTATGGAACCAGGTCTGCCTACTCCGGTAATTATTACCGTTTACAGTGACCGTAGCTTCACGTTTGAGACCAAGAGTACTCCTGCTTCCGTTCTTCTGAAGAAGGCTGCGGGCATTCAGAGCGGTTCTAGCCGTCCTAACTCTCAGAAAGTAGGCACCGTAACGCGTGCTCAGCTTGAAGAGATTGCTAAGACCAAGAATGCTGATCTGACTGCTGCTGATATGGATGCAGCTGTACGTACTATCGCTGGCTCTGCGCGTAGCATGGGCCTCAATGTGGAGGGCGTGTAATGGCCAAGCTCACTAAGCGTCAAAAGGCTATTGCTGCCAAGATTGAAGCAGGCAAGCAGTACAGCTTTGAAGAGGCTGCTGCGCTTCTGTCTCAGCTGTCCACTGTCAAGTTCAAAGAGTCGGTAGACGTTTCAGTTAATCTGGGCGTTGATCCTCGTAAATCTGACCAGGTTGTTCGTGGTGCTACCGTTCTGCCAAACGGTACTGGCAAGAGCGTCCGTGTAGCCGTGTTTACTCAGGGCCCCAATGCTGAAGCAGCGCTGGCTGCTGGTGCAGAAAAAGTGGGTATGGACGACTTGGCTGCCGAGATGAAAGCTGGCGATCTGAGCTATGACGTCGTGATTGCTTCTCCAGATGCAATGCGCGTAGTAGGTCAGTTGGGTCAGATCCTTGGTCCTCGTGGTCTGATGCCTAACCCCAAAGTTGGCACTGTGACTCCGGACGTTGCTACTGCAGTCAAGAACGCAAAGGCCGGTCAGGTTCGTTTCCGTACCGACAAGAACGGCATCATCCATGCCTCCGTTGGCAAGGTGGATTTCGAACCCGTTAAGCTCAAGCAGAACGTTGAAGCGCTGCTGGCTGACCTGAAGAGACTCAAGCCGTCTACTTCCAAAGGTATTTATGTCAAGCGCGTGACTCTGAGCACCACCATGGGCCCAGGTCTGCAGATTGATCAGGCTTCCTTGGAAGCCTAAGTGATTCGAGCGAAGCACTGCTTCGCTCTCTTATTGGGGTCCCTGCCTGGCGGGGGCTGTCCAAGACCGTAGGTGACGAAAGTCTTAAATTAAGCCTACGCAGATGGTGCTCCCGATTCGGTTACCGAGTCAGACACCAAAACGACGTCCGGCTTAGGTTGGGCGATACGGTAACATCCAGGAGTAAAACCCGTGGCAATTAAACTCGAAGACAAGAAGGCTATCGTCGCTGAAGTCAACGAGGCTGCCCAAAGTGCCCTGTCTGCTGTCGTGGCTGATGCCCGTGGCGTGACAGTAGGTGCAATGACCGGACTCCGTAAAGAGGCCCGTGCGGCTGGTGTTTACGTGAAAGTTGTGCGTAACACACTGCTGCGTCGCGCTGTTGAAGGTACTTCGTTTGACGTACTGAACGACGCGTTCAAAGGCCCGACCCTGATTGCTTTTTCCACTGAACATCCGGGCGCTGCTGCTCGCATTTTCAAGGAATTCGCCAAGGGTCAGGACAAGTTCGAGATCAAGGCAGCCGCGTTTGAAGGCAAGCTGATCCCAGCTAACCAGATCGACGTACTGGCAACTCTGCCAACCTACGACGAAGCTGTGTCCCAGCTGATGAGCGTTATCCAGGGCGCAACCAGCAAGCTGGCTCGTACTCTGGCAGCTATTCGCGACCAGAAAGAATCTGCTGCAGCCTAAGGCTAAGCATCTACTTTCTCGCTTTTTTGTTTAATTCTAGTGGCTACGAAGCCCCTAAACGATACAGGAATTAGAGTCATGGCTCTGACCAACGAAGATATCATCAACGCCGTATCCGAAATGTCCGTCATGCAAGTGGTCGAACTGATCAAGGCGATGGAAGAGAAGTTCGGTGTAACTGCTGCTGCCGCTGTAGCTGCTGGTCCGGCTGCTGCCGCTCCTGCTGCTGAAGAGCAGACTGAATTCACTATCATGTTGACCGAGGCTGGCGACAAGAAAGTGAACGTCATTAAGGTCGTTCGTGAACTGACTGGTCTGGGCCTGAAAGAAGCCAAGGCAGTTGTTGACGGCGCCCCTGGCGTTGTTAAAGAGGGCGTTTCCAAAGAGGAAGCCGAGGCTGCCAAGAAGTCTCTGGAAGAAGCTGGCGCCAAGGTCGAGCTCAAGTAAGCTCAGACATTGCGTCTACAGCCTGAGCGTTAAAGTTCGGCTGATGGCTGGTGGCAATAGCCACCGGCCTTTTTCTGTTTCGATGCAGCCCGGTCGGGCTTGTGATCAAATAGAAATAAAGAAGGCCATCATAGGTGATGGCGCAAACGATAACGTTTGCAAGATTTTCCGGCTGCTCCCGTCGGAGAGGCCAAACAAGCAGGTGACCAAGCTGGGGAACGCTGATGGCTTACTCATACACTGAGAAAAAACGTATCCGCAAGGACTTTAGCAAGTTGCCGCACGTTATGGACGTGCCGTATCTATTGGCTATCCAGCTGGATTCGTATCGCGAATTCCTGCAGGCGGGCGCAGGCAAAGATCAGCTCCGCGATATCGGTCTGCACGCGGCCTTCAAGTCCGTTTTCCCGATTATCAGTTATTCCGGCAATGCTGCCTTGGAATATGTCGGTTATCGCCTTGGCGAGCCGGCGTTCGATGTTAAAGAGTGTGTTCTGCGCGGCGTGACATTTGCTGTTCCGCTGCGAGTAAAAGTGCGCCTGATTATTTTTGATCGTGAGTCATCCAACAAGGCGATCAAAGACATCAAGGAGCAAGAAGTTTACATGGGGGAAATTCCCCTGATGACAGAAAACGGCACCTTCATTATCAATGGTACCGAGCGTGTCATCGTTTCCCAGTTGCACCGTTCTCCTGGTGTCTTCTTCGATCACGACCGTGGTAAGACCCACAGCTCCGGTAAGCTGCTGTATTCCGCTCGTATTATTCCTTACCGTGGTTCTTGGTTAGACTTCGAGTTTGACCCCAAGGACAGCGTATTCGTTCGTATCGACCGTCGCCGCAAGCTGCCTGCGACCGTTCTGCTGCGCGCGCTTGGTTACGGTACTGAAGAAGTGCTGGATATGTTCTACGACACCAACGTATTCCACATCAAGGGTGAAACCTTGAATCTGGAATTGGTGCCGCAGCGTCTGCGTGGCGAAATTGCCAGCTTTGATATTAAGGACAATGCAGGCAAGGTGATTGTAGAGCAGGGACGTCGTGTTACTGCGCGCCATATCAATCAGCTTGAAAAATCAGGTATCACCGAGCTGGAAGTGCCATTCGATTATGTTATTGGCCGTACTACTGCCAAGGCGATCGTGCATCCTGCTACTGGTGAAATTATTGCCGAGTGCAATACCGAGTTAACCCTCGATATGCTGGCAAAAATTGCAAAGGCAAATGTCGTCCGCATCGAAACGTTGTACACCAACGACATTGACTGTGGTCCGTTTGTTTCCGATACGCTGAAGATCGATTCCACAACCAATCAACTCGAAGCATTGGTTGAAATTTATCGTATGATGCGTCCAGGCGAGCCTCCAACCAAGGAAGCTGCCGAGACGCTATTTAACAACCTGTTCTTCAGCGCTGAGCGTTACGATCTATCTGCCGTTGGTCGTATGAAGTTCAACCGTCGTATCGGCCGTGACGAAATTGAAGGCCAGGGTGTACTGAGCCGCGAAGACATTGTTGACGTACTCAGAACGCTGGTTGATATTCGGAACGGTAAAGGTATCGTCGATGATATCGATCACCTAGGTAACCGTCGTGTACGTTGCGTAGGTGAGATGGCTGAGAATCAGTTCCGTGTTGGCCTGGTGCGTGTTGAGCGCGCGGTCAAGGAACGTCTATCGATGGCCGAAAGTGAAGGACTGATGCCGCAAGACCTGATCAATGCAAAGCCGGTGGCTGCTGCGATCAAGGAGTTTTTCGGATCGAGCCAGTTGTCTCAGTTCATGGACCAGAACAACCCGCTTTCTGAGATCACGCACAAGCGTCGTGTCTCAGCGCTCGGCCCGGGTGGTTTAACACGGGAGCGTGCGGGCTTTGAGGTTCGTGACGTTCACCCGACTCATTATGGTCGCGTATGTCCGATTGAGACACCAGAAGGCCCGAACATTGGTCTGATCAACTCGCTGGCAACCTATGCACGCACGAACCAGTATGGTTTCCTGGAAAGTCCTTATCGCGTAGTCAAGGATGCCGTGGCCTCTGATGAGATTGTGTTCCTGTCAGCGATCGAAGAAGCCAATCATGTCATCGCTCAGGCCTCTGCGGCTCTGGACGAAAATAACCGACTGGTCGATGAGCTTGTAGCGGTACGCCATCAGAACGAATTCACGGTTAAGAGCCCGGAAGACGTAACTCTGATGGATGTGTCACCCAAGCAGGTGGTTTCCGTTGCTGCTTCGCTGATTCCTTTCCTCGAGCACGATGATGCGAACCGTGCCCTTATGGGTTCGAACATGCAGCGTCAGGCTGTTCCGACTCTGCGTTCGGACAAGCCGCTAGTCGGAACGGGTATGGAGCGTAACGTAGCACGCGACTCTGGTGTTTGTGTTGTGGCACGTCGAGGCGGTGTGATCGACTCCGTTGACGCAAGCCGTATCGTGGTGCGCGTTGCTAATGCCGAAGTTGAAACGGGCGAGGCGGGTGTAGATATCTACAATCTGACCAAATATACCCGCTCCAACCAGAACACCTGCATTAACCAGCGTCCGCTGGTAAATAAGGGTGACGTCATTGCGCGAGGCGACATCCTGGCTGATGGCCCGTCTACCGATATGGGTGAGCTGGCACTGGGTCAGAATATGCGCGTTGCGTTTATGACCTGGAACGGCTTCAACTTCGAAGACTCGATCCTGTTGTCTGAGCGCGTTGTGCAGGAAGACCGCTTTACTACGATCCACATTCAGGAGTTGACCTGTGTGGCTCGTGATACAAAGCTCGGCCCAGAAGAAATCACTTCTGATATCCCGAACGTAGGTGAGGCAGCGCTTAACAAGCTTGATGAAGCCGGTATTGTTTACGTTGGTGCCGAGGTACAAGCAGGTGACATTCTGGTCGGTAAGGTAACGCCGAAAGGTGAAACCCAGCTGACTCCAGAAGAAAAGCTGCTACGTGCCATCTTCGGCGAAAAGGCGTCCGATGTTAAGGATACTTCCCTGCGGGTACCAACGGGTACTAAGGGTACGGTCATTGATGTACAAGTCTTTACCCGTGATGGGGTAGAGCGTGACTCTCGTGCACTGGCAATCGAGAAGTCCCAGCTCGACGAGATTCGCAAAGACCTCAACGAGGAGTTCCGTATCGTTGAAGGTGCCACCTTCGAGCGTCTCCGTCAGGCACTTGTAGGTCAGGTTGCGGATGGCGGACCGAATGTCAAAAAAGGTTCTGTCATTACTGACGAATACCTGGATGGTCTGGAGCGTGGCCAGTGGTTCAAGCTGCGTATGGCAGAAGATGCGCAAAACGAGCAGTTGGAAAAGGCTCAAGCCTATCTATCCGATCGCCGTCAGCTCTTGGACGACAAGTTCGAGGACAAGAAGCGCAAGCTGCAGCAAGGCGATGACCTGGCACCTGGCGTGCTTAAGATCGTGAAGGTTTACCTGGCAATCCGTCGCCGTATCCAGCCTGGTGACAAGATGGCAGGTCGTCACGGTAACAAGGGTGTGGTATCGGTCATCATGCCGGTTGAAGACATGCCTTACGATGAGACGGGTACTCCGGTTGACATCGTATTGAACCCGCTGGGTGTTCCGTCACGGATGAACGTTGGTCAGATTCTTGAAACGCACCTAGGCCTTGCTGCAAAGGGGTTGGGCGAGAAGATCAATCGCATGCTTGAAGAGCAACGCAAAGTAGCTGAGCTGCGTAGTTTCCTGCATGAGCTCTATAACGAGATCGGTGGCCGCCAGGAAAACCTGGATGAGCTGAGCGACGAAGAAGTGTTGCGTTTGGCTAAAAACCTGCGTGGTGGCGTGCCGATGGCTACGCCGGTCTTCGATGGTGCTAAGGAACGTGAAATCAAGGCTATGCTGAAGCTGGCTGATCTGCCCGAAAGTGGTCAGATGCGCCTGTTTGACGGCCGTACCGGTAATCAGTTCGAGCGTCCGGTTACTGTCGGCTACATGTATATGCTGAAGCTCAACCACCTGGTCGATGACAAGATGCATGCCCGTTCCACAGGATCGTATAGCCTGGTTACTCAGCAGCCGCTGGGTGGTAAGGCGCAGTTCGGTGGACAGCGTTTCGGAGAGATGGAGGTCTGGGCGCTGGAAGCTTATGGTGCCGCCTACACCCTTCAGGAAATGCTGACGGTCAAGTCGGACGATGTGAATGGCCGGACCAAGATGTACAAGAACATCGTGGACGGAGATCATCGTATGGAGGCCGGTATGCCGGAGTCCTTCAACGTACTGATCAAGGAAATTCGCTCGCTCGGTATCGATATCGAATTGGAAACCGAATAACACGCGACGCCAAGAAGGCATGGCCGTCAAGGCGGTCATGCCTGGTCCGTGAGGAGGAAAGGCCTTGAAAGACTTGCTGAATCTGTTGAAAAACCAGGGTCAACTCGAAGAGTTCGATGCCATTCGTATCGGTCTGGCCTCGCCCGAGATGATCCGTTCCTGGTCCTTTGGCGAAGTGAAGAAGCCCGAGACCATCAATTACCGTACGTTCAAGCCTGAGCGTGATGGTCTTTTCTGTGCCAAGATCTTTGGTCCAGTAAAGGACTACGAGTGCCTGTGCGGAAAGTACAAGCGCCTTAAGCACCGTGGCGTTATTTGTGAAAAGTGTGGTGTAGAAGTTGCGCTGGCTAAAGTGCGTCGTGAGCGCATGGGTCATATTGAGCTGGCATCCCCAGTTGCACACATTTGGTTTCTAAAGTCACTGCCGTCCCGTATCGGCCTGCTGCTGGACATGACTCTGCGGGATATCGAGCGAGTGCTCTATTTCGAGAGCTACGTTGTCATCGATCCGGGCATGACCACGCTTGAAAAATATCAGCTGCTCAATGACGAGCAGTACTTTGAAGCTCTTGAAGAGTTCGGTGACGATTTTGATGCTCGCATGGGCGCTGAAGCGGTTTTCGAATTGCTGGGCGGTATTGATCTAGAGCACGAAATTGGCCGCCTGCGCGAAGAAATTCCGCAAACCAATTCTGAAACCAAGATCAAGAAGCTATCCAAGCGCTTGAAGCTGATGGAGGCCTTCCAGGGCTCCGGCAATAAGCCTGAATGGATGGTCATGACGGTGCTGCCCGTTCTGCCTCCAGATCTGCGTCCGCTAGTTCCGCTAGATGGCGGCCGTTTTGCAACGTCTGATCTAAACGATCTTTATCGTCGCGTTATCAACCGTAATAACCGGCTGAAGCGCCTGCTTGATCTGTCTGCGCCCGATATTATCGTGCGTAACGAAAAGCGGATGCTGCAGGAGGCGGTTGATGCACTGCTGGATAATGGCCGTCGCGGTCGCGCAATCACGGGCTCTAACAAGCGTCCGCTGAAATCGCTGGCTGATATGATCAAGGGTAAGCAGGGCCGCTTCCGTCAAAACCTGCTGGGTAAGCGCGTGGATTATTCAGGCCGTTCGGTTATTACCGTAGGTCCGACCTTGCGTCTGCATCAGTGCGGTCTGCCCAAGAAAATGGCGTTGGAGCTATTCAAGCCATTCATCTTTGGCAAGCTGGAAGCTCGCGGTATGGCGACTACCATCAAGGCCGCCAAGAAAATGGTTGAGCGTGAGCTGCCTGAGGTCTGGGACGTTCTTGCCGATGTCATTCGCGAACACCCTGTATTGCTGAACCGTGCTCCGACGTTGCACCGCTTGGGTATTCAGGCGTTCGAGCCTGTGCTCATTGAAGGCAAGGCGATTCAGTTGCACCCATTGGTGTGTGCGGCTTATAACGCTGACTTCGATGGTGACCAGATGGCTGTCCACGTGCCGCTGACACTGGAAGCTCAGCTGGAAGCTCGCGCATTGATGATGTCGACCAACAACATCCTGTCGCCTGCTAATGGTGAGCCGATTATCGTGCCGTCGCAGGACGTGGTGCTGGGCCTCTATTACATGACGCGCGAGGCGGTGAACGCCAAGGGTGAAGGTCGTGTATTTGCTGACCTGCAGGAAGTCGATCGCGTATTCCGCGCTGGCGAAGCTGCGCTGCATGCCAAGATCAAGGTTCGTATCAATGAAAAGGTGAAGCAGAAGGACGGCTCTGTCGTTAGCAACACCCGTATCGTTGATACGACAGTAGGTCGTGCCTTGCTGTTCCAGGTCGTTCCTGCCGGTTTGCCGTTCGATGTCGTAAACCAGTCCATGAAGAAAAAGGCGATCTCCAAACTGATCAACCATTGCTATCGCGTGGTAGGTCTAAAGGATACCGTCATTTTTGCAGACCAACTCATGTACACCGGTTTCGCCTATTCGACCTTGTCGGGCGTTTCCATTGGCGTGAACGACTTCGTTATTCCAGACGAGAAGGCTCGTATCATTGATGCCGCTACGTCTGAAGTAAAAGAGATCGAAAGCCAGTATGCCTCTGGTCTGGTTACTCAGGGTGAGAAGTACAACAAGGTGATCGACCTTTGGTCGAAGGCTAACGACGAAGTATCCAAGGCGATGATGACCAATCTCTCGAAGGAGAAGGTGATCGATCGTGAGGGTAAGGAAGTTGATCAGGAGTCATTTAACTCCATGTATATGATGGCTGACTCAGGTGCGCGGGGCTCCGCTGCACAGATTCGTCAGTTAGCCGGTATGCGTGGTTTGATGGCCAAGCCTGATGGCTCCATCATCGAGACGCCTATTACTGCGAACTTCCGTGAAGGCTTGAACGTACTCCAGTACTTCATTTCCACACACGGCGCACGTAAAGGCTTGGCGGATACCGCCTTGAAAACTGCGAACTCAGGTTACCTGACTCGCCGTCTGGTTGACGTTGCGCAAGACTTGGTTGTAACCGAAGTCGACTGTGGTACCGAGCATGGCCTGGTTATGACGCCGCACATCGAAGGTGGCGACGTGGTCGAGCCGTTGGGTGAGCGCGTCCTCGGTCGGACCATTGCACGTGATGTCTTCAAGCCCGGTGCGGATGACGAAGTCATTGTTCCTGCAGGCACTCTGGTAGATGAGCGTTGGGTTGAGTTCCTCGAGCTGAATAGCGTAGACGAGGTAGTGGTTCGCTCTCCAATTACCTGTGAAACACGTCATGGTATCTGTGCCAAGTGCTACGGCCGTGATCTGGCTCGCGGACATCAGGTCAATATCGGTGAGGCGGTTGGCGTTATTGCTGCTCAGTCGATTGGTGAGCCTGGTACACAGCTGACCATGCGTACGTTCCACATTGGTGGCGCGGCCAGCCGTACATCCGCAGCGGACAATGTTCAGGTGAAGAACGGCGGTACCATCCGTCTGCATAACCTGAAACACGTTGAACGCGCTGACGGTGCGTTGGTTGCTGTATCCCGTTCCGGTGAGCTGGCTATCGCGGATGACTTTGGTCGTGAACGTGAGCGCTATCGTCTGCCGTACGGTGCAGTAATCTCTGTCAAGGAAGGTGACAAGGTTGAGCCGGGTGCTGTGGTGGCCAAGTGGGATCCGCATACCCACCCGATCGTAACGGAGATGGACGGTACCGTAGCCTTTGTCGGCATGGAAGAAGGTATCACGATCAAGCGTCAGACCGATGAGTTGACAGGTTTGACCAATATCGAAGTATTGGATATCAAAGATCGTCCAAGCTCCGGTAAAGACATTCGTCCGGCTGTAAAGTTGATTGATGCAAATGGTCGCGACTTACTGTTGCCAGGTACTGACGTACCAGCCCAGTACTTCCTGCCGCCCAATGCACTGGTTAACCTGAACGATGGTGCCAAGGTTCATGTGGGTGACGTCATTGCACGTATCCCGCAGGAAACATCGAAGACCCGAGATATTACGGGTGGTCTGCCGCGTGTGGCTGACTTGTTCGAAGCGCGTCGTCCAAAAGAGCCGGCTATTCTTGCGGAAATCAGCGGTACGATTTCTTTTGGTAAGGAAACAAAAGGCAAGCGTCGTTTGGTAATTACGCCTACCGACGGTAGTGAACCGTACGAAGAGCTGATTCCTAAGTGGCGTCACCTTAACGTCTTTGAGGGCGAGCAGGTGAGTCGCGGTGAGGTTATCTCCGATGGCCCAAGCAATCCGCATGACATCCTTCGGTTGTTAGGCGTAAGTGCGCTGGCAAAATACATCGTGAATGAGATTCAGGATGTATATCGTCTGCAAGGCGTGAAGATCAACGACAAGCACATTGAGACCATCCTGCGCCAGATGCTGCGCAAGGTGGAGGTGAGTGAAGTTGGTGATTCAAGCTTCATCAAGGGTGATCAGATGGAGTTGACTCAGGTGCTGGAAGAAAATGAGCGCCTGGTTGCAGAAGATAAGTTCATTTCCAAGTACGAGCGTGTGCTGCTGGGTATCACGAAGGCATCCTTGTCAACGGAATCCTTTATTTCGGCAGCTTCCTTCCAGGAGACAACGCGCGTTCTTACTGAGGCGGCGGTAACAGGTAAGCGTGACTTCCTGCGTGGCCTGAAGGAGAACGTTGTTGTGGGTCGTCTGATCCCGGCGGGTACTGGTCTGGCTTATCACAGCGAGCGCAAGCGTCAGCGGGAAATTGGCAAGCCTCAGCGTGTGAGTGCGAGCGAGGCGGAAGCTGCGCTGACCGAAGCGTTGAACTCAAGTGGTAGCTAAGCAGTAAATCAAACGAAGCCTTGGCCGAGTGGTCAGGGCTTCGTATTGACGGTACGGGAGAACCTCTTTAGACTTTCGTACCCCGAAAATTGGCAGGGCCCATGGTCCTGCCATTTCGTTTGTGTCGTAAGACAATCAGTGGAGCTATAGATGGCAACTATCAACCAGCTGGTGCGTAAGCCGCGCAAGCGTCTCGTCGAAAAGAG
This sequence comes from Pseudomonas sp. MAG002Y, assembly GCF_019400845.1. NCBI lineage: Bacteria > Pseudomonadati > Pseudomonadota > Gammaproteobacteria > Pseudomonadales > Pseudomonadaceae > Pseudomonas > Pseudomonas sp. MAG002Y. The sequence goes on from NZ_WOEJ01000008.1 coordinate 150,829, forward strand.
CGACGTGCCTGCGCTGCAAAACTGCCCGCAACGTCGTGGTGTTTGCACCCGCGTATATACAACTACCCCTAAGAAGCCTAACTCGGCACTGCGTAAAGTATGCCGTGTACGTTTGACAAACGGCTTCGAAGTGACTTCGTACATTGGTGGTGAAGGTCACAACCTGCAAGAGCACAGCGTGGTACTGATCCGTGGCGGTCGTGTAAAGGACCTTCCGGGTGTGCGCTACCACACTGTACGCGGCTCTCTGGACACCTCTGGTGTTAAAGACCGTAAGCAGGGTCGTTCTAAGTACGGCGCGAAGCGTCCGAAGTAATCTATTCTTTTTGTTCGAGTCGATAAGAGTAAGGTCAGGCGTAACCTGCTTGTTACAGTCCTGAGCTAACCTGAAGACCGTTTTGAGGGCTTATCAATGCCAAGACGTCGTGTAGCGGCCAAGCGCGAAATACTTGACGATCCAAAATACGGAAGCCAGATCCTGGCCAAGTTCATGAACCACGTAATGGAAAGCGGCAAGAAAGCCGTTGCTGAGCGTATCGTTTATGGTGCTCTGGACAAGGTCAAAGAGCGTTCCAAGAATGCCGACCCCCTGGAAGTTTTCGAAAAAGCGCTCGACGCCATCGCTCCGCTGGTCGAAGTGAAGTCCCGCCGTGTAGGCGGTGCTACCTACCAGGTGCCGGTCGAAGTTCGTCCGTCCCGTCGTAACGCTCTGGCCATGCGCTGGCTTGTGGACTCTGCGCGTAAGCGTGGTGAGAAGTCCATGGCTCTGCGCCTGGCGGGAGAGCTCATGGATGCATTCGAAGGCAAGGGCGCCGCAGTCAAGAAGCGCGAAGACGTGCATCGCATGGCAGAGGCCAACAAGGCCTTCTCGCACTACCGCTTCTAATCAAGCGAGGACCTTATCGTGGCTCGTACTACCTCAATTAATCGCTACCGTAATATCGGTATCTGCGCCCACGTGGACGCAGGTAAAACGACTACCACGGAGCGTATTCTGTTCTACACCGGCGTGAACCATAAGATGGGTGAGGTTCATGACGGCGCAGCTACCATGGACTGGATGGTTCAGGAGCAGGAGCGTGGTATTACCATTACTTCTGCTGCTACCACAGCGTTCTGGTCCGGCTCCACTAAGCAGTATGACAAGTACCGTGTAAACATCATTGATACCCCTGGTCACGTTGACTTCACTATTGAAGTTGAGCGTTCCTTGCGTGTGCTGGACGGTGCTGTTGTTGTTTTCTGCGGTACTTCGGGTGTTGAGCCTCAGTCTGAAACTGTATGGCGTCAGGCTAACAAGTACGGTGTTCCGCGTATTGTCTATGTCAACAAGATGGACCGCGCTGGTGCCAACTTCCTGCGTGTTGTTGAGCAGATCAAAAAGCGTCTAGGTCATACACCTGTCCCGGTTCAGCTGGCTATCGGTGCTGAAGATAACTTTCAGGGTCAGATTGACCTTCTGAAGATGAAAGCGATCTTCTGGAACGATGATGACCAGGGCATGACCTATCGCGAGGAAGAAATTCCTGCAGAGCTTCAGGACTTGGCTGATGAGTGGCGCTCCAACATGGTTGAAGCAGCAGCTGAGGCTAACGAAGAGCTGATGAACAAGTACCTGGAAGAAGGTGAGCTGTCGATCGAAGAGATCAAGGCTGGCCTGCGTCAGCGTACTATCGCATGCGAAATCGTTCCGGCTGTGTGTGGTTCCTCCTTCAAGAACAAGGGTGTTCCACTGGTTCTTGATGCCGTGATTGACTTCCTGCCGGCTCCGACAGAAATTCCTGCGATCAAAGGTGTCCATCCGGATAACGAGGAGCAGGAAGATGAGCGTCATGCTAATGACGAAGAGCCCTTCTCTGCTCTAGCGTTTAAGATTGCCACCGACCCGTTTGTAGGTACGCTGACTTTTGCGCGCGTTTACTCTGGTGTTCTGAATTCCGGTGATTCGATTCTGAACTCTGTGAAGGGTAAGAAAGAGCGTGTGGGTCGTATGGTGCAGATGCACGCGAACACCCGTGAAGAGATCAAGGAAGTTCGTGCAGGTGACATTGCTGCTCTGATTGGTATGAAGGATGTTACTACGGGCGATACTCTTTGCTCGCTAGAGAAGCCGATTATCCTTGAGCGTATGGACTTCCCTGAGCCGGTAATTTCGGTTGCGGTTGAGCCGAAGACCAAGGCTGACCAAGAGAAAATGGGTATTGCATTGGGCAAGCTAGCCCAGGAAGACCCGTCTTTCCGAGTTAAGACCGACGAAGAATCTGGTCAAACCATTATTTCCGGTATGGGTGAGCTGCACCTGGATATTCTGGTTGACCGTATGAAGCGCGAGTTTGGGGTTGAGGCTAACATCGGCAAGCCTCAGGTAGCCTACCGTGAAACTATCCGGAACAAGTGCGAAATCGAAGGTAAGTTCGTTCGCCAGTCCGGTGGTCGTGGTCAGTTCGGTCACTGCTGGATTCGTTTCGCCCCGGCTGACGAAGGTCAGGAAGGTCTCGAATTTACCAGTGAGGTAGTAGGTGGTGTGATTCCGAAAGAATACATCCCTGCTATTCAGAAGGGCATCGAAGAGCAGATGAAAAACGGTATCGTTGCCGGTTATCCGCTGCTTGGCTTGAAAGCAACTGTATTCGACGGCTCTTATCACGACGTCGACTCCAACGAAATGGCGTTCAAAATCGCTGCTTCGATGGCGACCAAGCAGTTGACCCAGAAGGGTGGTGCTGTTCTGCTTGAGCCAATCATGAAGGTCGAGGTGGTAACGCCTGAAGACTACATGGGCGACGTAATGGGTGACCTGAACCGTCGTCGCGGCCTGATCCAGGGTATGGAAGATACTGTATCCGGTAAGGTGATTCGTGCTGAAGTTCCGCTGGGCGAGATGTTTGGCTACGCTACTGATGTGCGTTCCATGTCTCAAGGTCGTGCTAGCTACTCCATGGAGTTCGCCAAGTACGCTGAAGCGCCATCGAACATCGCCGAAGCTATTATCAAGAAACAAGCTTAATAAACGCTTTCTAGTAGGGGTTTATACTCGTGGCTAAAGAAAAATTTGAACGTAACAAACCGCACGTCAACGTCGGCACCATCGGCCACGTCGACCATGGTAAGACAACGCTGACTGCAGCACTGACCAAGGTTTGCTCTGAAACTTGGGGTGGTTCTGCCCGTAACTTCGACCAGATCGATAACGCTCCGGAAGAAAAAGCGCGCGGTATTACCATTAACACTTCCCACGTTGAGTACGATTCGGCCACTCGCCACTACGCTCACGTTGACTGCCCTGGCCACGCTGACTATGTGAAGAACATGATCACCGGTGCTGCGCAGATGGACGGTGCGATCCTGGTTTGCTCGGCAGCTGACGGCCCCATGCCGCAGACTCGTGAGCACATCCTGCTGTCCCGTCAGGTAGGCGTTCCTTACATTGTCGTGTTCCTGAACAAGGCCGACATGGTTGACGATGCCGAGCTGCTCGAGCTGGTAGAAATGGAAGTTCGCGATCTGCTGAACACCTATGACTTCCCAGGTGACGACACTCCGATCGTTGTAGGTTCCGCGCTGATGGCGCTGGAAGGCAAAGACGACAACGAAATCGGTGTTTCTGCTGTGCGTAAGCTGGTTGAAACTCTGGATGCCTACATCCCTGAGCCGGTTCGTGCAATCGACCAGCCGTTCCTGATGCCGATCGAAGACGTATTCTCCATCTCTGGTCGCGGTACTGTAGTAACGGGCCGTGTTGAGCGTGGTATCGTCAAGGTGGGTGAGGAAGTTGAAATCGTAGGTATCAAAGCTACGACCAAAACTACCTGCACCGGCGTTGAAATGTTCCGTAAGCTGCTAGACGAAGGTCGTGCAGGTGAGAACGTTGGCGCCCTGCTGCGTGGTACCAAGCGTGAAGACGTTGAGCGTGGTCAGGTTCTGGCCAAGCCGGGCACCATCAAGCCGCACACCAAGTTCGAGTGCGAAGTGTACGTTCTGTCCAAGGAAGAAGGTGGTCGTCATACTCCGTTCTTCAAGGGCTACCGTCCTCAGTTCTACTTCCGTACTACTGACGTGACTGGTAACTGCGAACTGCCGGAAGGCGTTGAGATGGTAATGCCGGGCGACAACATCAAGATGGTTGTTACCCTGATCGCTCCGATCGCCATGGAAGAAGGTCTGCGTTTCGCTATTCGCGAAGGCGGCCGTACCGTAGGCGCCGGCGTGGTTGCCAAGATCGTCGAATAATATCGACGTTCGTCCAGAGAAGGCCCTTCGGGGCCTTTTCTGCTTTGTCTATTATTGACACCCCTCTGGCGTCTCTATAGAATTGCGCCTCCTTTTATCGGGCATATTCTGCCTGAGGGGAAAGCTTGGAGTCTGAGGTCAAATGCAAAACCAACAAATCCGTATTCGGTTGAAGGCTTTTGATCATCGCCTGATTGATCAGTCCACCCAGGAAATCGTGGAAACCGCGAAACGTACTGGTGCTCAGGTGCGTGGTCCGATTCCTCTGCCTACCCGCAAGGAACGTTACACAGTGCTGATTTCTCCGCACGTCAACAAGGATGCACGTGACCAGTACGAGATTCGTACTCACAAGCGTGTGCTGGATATCGTCCAGCCAACGGATAAAACCGTTGATGCGCTGATGAAGCTCGACCTTGCTGCTGGTGTAGAAGTACAAATCAGCCTCGGCTAAAACCTTGGGGTTTTAGTCGTGTAACGCTCTGAAATGGGCGGCCATAGCGGGTGAAAGCCCCGTACACTCAAGAGGTTTATACAATGACTATTGGTGTAGTCGGTCGTAAGTGCGGCATGACCCGCGTTTTCACCGAGGAAGGTGTTTCCGTTCCGGTTACAGTCATCGAGATTGAGCCGAACCGTGTAACACAGATGAAAGTAGAAGAGACTGATGGCTATCGTGCTGTTCAAGTGACAGTAGGTGAACGTCGTGCTTCTCGTGTTAGCAAGGCTCAGGCAGGTCACTTTGCCAAAGCTAGCGTTGCTGCTGGTCGTAGCGTTCTGGAGTTTCGTCTTGAAGAAGGCGAGTACAACGCTGGTGATCAGATCACGGTTGATATTTTCCAAGCTGGACAGCTGGTCGATGTGACTGGTCAGTCCAAAGGTAAAGGCTATGCCGGTACCATTAAGCGTTGGAACTTCCGTGGCCAAGATAATACTCACGGTAACTCCGTTTCTCACCGCGCACCTGGCTCTATCGGCCAGTGCCAGACTCCTGGTCGAGTGTTCAAGGGCAAGAAGATGTCCGGTCACCTGGGTGCTGAGCGTGTAACTGTGCAGTCCCTTGAAATTGTCCGTGTTGATGCTGAGCGCAACCTGCTTCTGGTCAAGGGTGCCATTCCTGGCGCGCCTGGCGGTGATGTGGTTGTTCGTCCTGCAGCCAAGGCTCGCGGTTAAGAGGGGAACGGAACATGCAACTAAATGTAAATGGCTCGCAGGCTATTGAAGTCTCTGAGCGCGCCTTTGGTGGCGAATTCAACGAGACGCTGGTCCATCAGGCAGTAGTCGCCTACATGGCTGGCGGTCGTCAGGGTACTCGCGCTCAAAAGACTCGCTCTGAAGTATCTGGCGGCGGCAAAAAGCCCTGGCGTCAAAAGGGTAGCGGTCGTGCCCGTGCAGGTACTATTCGTAGCCCTATCTGGCGTGGCGGTGGTACCACTTTTGCTGCTAAGCCGCAGAACCATGAGCAGAAGCTCAACAAGAAGATGTATCGCGCTGCGCTGCGCTCCATTCTGGCGGAGCTGGTACGTCTGGATCGTCTGGTCGTAGTGGACGAGTTTTCTATCGATGCCCCTAAGACTAAAGGGTTGGTAAACAAGCTTGACGGCCTTGGCCTGAAAGATGTCCTGATTGTGACTGATAACGTCGATCAGAACCTTTACTTGGCTGCCCGCAACCTGCCTTTCGTTGACGTTCGTGATGTACAGGGTTCCGACCCTGTTAGCCTGATCGCTTACGACAAGGTTTTGGTCACAGTGTCTGCTGTGAAGAAATTCGAGGAGCTGCTGGGATGAACCAGGAACGTGTATTCAAGGTACTGCTTGGTCCGCACATCTCCGAGAAGGCAACTGTGCTAGCGGAAAACCAAAAGCAGTTTATTTTCAAGGTTGCTACTGATGCAACCAAGCTGGAAATCAAGAAGGCGGTCGAGCAGCTGTTCGACGTTAAAGTGCGCAGCGTTAGCACCCTGAATGTAAAGGGTAAGACTAAGCGTACCGCACGTGGTCTGGGCAAGCGTAACGATTGGAAGAAGGCATATATTGCTCTCCAGCCGGGCCAAGACCTCGATTTCTCCAGCAATGCTGAGTAAGTAAGGGGGCATCATGGCAATCGTAAAATGCAAGCCGACCTCCGCTGGCCGCCGTTTCGTGGTCAAGGTTGTCAATGCTGATCTGCACAAGGGCGCCCCGTATGCTCCTCTTCTGGAGAAGCAGGGTAAGTCCGGTGGCCGTAATAACAACGGTCGTATCACCACTCGTCACAAGGGTGGCGGTCATAAGCAGCACTATCGTCTGGTTGATTTCCGTCGCGATAAGGATGGTATCCCGGCTGTTGTTGAGCGCGTTGAGTACGATCCAAACCGTACTGCTCACATCGCGCTGCTGAAGTACGCTGATGGCGAACGTCGTTACATCATCGCTCCGAAAGGTGTGACAGCAGGTGATCAGCTGATCTCTGGTGCTGGTGCTCCAATCAAAGCAGGTAACAGCTTGCCTCTGCGCAATATCCCGGTAGGTAGTACTGTTCACGGTATTGAGCTCAAGCCAGGCAAAGGCGCACAGATCGCCCGCTCAGCTGGTGCTTCCGCCCAGCTAGTTGCCCGTGAAGGCGCTTATGTAACGCTGCGTCTACGCTCCGGCGAGATGCGCAAGGTTCTAAGTGAATGTCGCGCAACGTTGGGTGAAGTATCCAATACCGAGCACAGTCTGCGTTCCCTGGGTAAAGCAGGTGCTAAGCGCTGGCGTGGTATTCGTCCAACCGTCCGCGGTGTGGCGATGAACCCTGTTGATCACCCGCATGGTGGTGGTGAGGGTCGTACCTCCGGTGGCCGTCATCCGGTGTCTCCATGGGGCTTCCCGACCAAGGGCGCGAAGACCCGTGCGAACAAGCGCACTGACAAGATGATCGTCCGTCGCCGCAAGTAACGAATTGAGGATACGACTGTGCCACGTTCTCTTAAGAAAGGTCCTTTTATCGATCTTCACCTACTGAAGAAGATCGAAGTTGCGGTAGAGAAGAACGATCGTAAGCCAATTAAGACTTGGTCGCGTCGTTCGATGATTCTTCCGCAGATGGTCGGCCTGACCATCGCTGTACACAACGGCCGCCAGCATGTCCCGGTGCTAGTCAACGAAGACATGGTTGGTCATAAACTCGGCGAGTTCGCTGCTACCCGCACTTATCGCGGTCATGCGGCTGACAAGAAAGCCAAGCGTTAAGGGGTAAGGAAAGATGGAAGTAGCCGCTAAGCTGTCGGGCGCTCGAATCTCCGCCCAGAAAGCCCGCTTGGTCGCCGACCAGATTCGCGGGAAGAAGGTGGGCGAGGCGCTCAACCTCCTGGCTTTCAGCAGTAAGAAAGCTGCCGAGATCATGAAAAAAGTGTTGGAGTCGGCTGTTGCCAATGCCGAGCACAACGAAGGCGCAGACGTGGATGACCTAAAAGTCTCCACGGTTTTCGTCAACGAAGGGCGTTCGCTGAAGCGCATCATGCCGCGCGCCAAAGGTCGTGCTGATCGCATCGTGAAGCGGTCTTGCCATATCACGGTCAAGGTTGCGGACAAGTAACGGAGTCGATCAGATGGGTCAGAAAGTACATCCCAATGGCATTCGCCTGGGCATCGTCAAGGAGCATACTTCCGTTTGGTATGCAGATAAGCGCACTTACGCTGATTATCTGCTCTCCGACCTGAAGGTTCGTGAGTACCTCCAAGACAAACTAAAAAGCGCGTCCGTAAGCCGTATCGATATTCATCGTCCGGCGCAAACTGCACGCATTACCATCCACACTGCTCGTCCCGGTATCGTTATCGGCAAGAAAGGTGAGGATGTAGAAAAGCTGCGTCAGGACCTGACCAAGCAAATGGGTGTGCCTGTGCACATCAACATCGAAGAGATCCGTAAGCCGGAGCTCGACGGTGCGCTGGTTGCGCAAAGCGTGGCTCAGCAGCTCGAGCGTCGCGTTATGTTCCGTCGTGCGATGAAGCGCGCGGTGCAGAGTGCGATGCGTCTAGGTGCCAAAGGCATCAAGATTCAGGTGAGTGGTCGTCTTGGCGGGGCAGAAATTGCTCGTACCGAGTGGTATCGCGAAGGTCGTGTGCCGCTGCACACACTGCGTGCCGATATTGACTACGCAACTGCGGAAGCGCACACCACTTATGGTGTGATCGGTGTGAAGGTTTGGATCTTCAAGGGCGAGGTCATTGGTGGCCGCCAGGAAGAGCTTAAGCCTGTAGCTCCTGCTCCGCGTAAAAAAGCTGCTAAGTAAGGAGTACGCATCATGCTGCAACCTAAGCGTACAAAATTCCGCAAGCAGATGACTGGTCACAACCGTGGCTTGGCTCATCGCGGTAGTAAAGTAAGCTTTGGCGAATATGCGCTGAAAGCTGTTGGCCGTGGCCGTCTTACTGCTCGCCAGATCGAAGCAGCTCGTCGTGCCTTGACTCGTCACGTTAAGCGTGGCGGTAAAATCTGGATCCGTGTGTTCCCGGACAAGCCTGTTACCAAGAAGCCCCTTGAAGTGCGTATGGGTAAAGGTAAGGGTAGTGTTGAGTACTGGGTAGCCCAGATCCAGCCGGGCAAGGTCCTCTACGAGATCGAGGGTGTTTCTGAGGTTCTGGCTCGTGAAGCTTTTGCGCTCGCGGCTGCCAAGCTTCCCGTTGAAACCTCCTTTGTTAAGCGGACGGTGATGTAATGAAAGCGCAAGAATTACGTGAGAAATCCGTCGAGGAGCTGAACGAGCAGCTCCTCAGCCTGCTGCGTGACCAGTTTAATCTGCGTATGCAGAAGGCAACTGGCCAATTGGGGCAGTCTCACATGCTCTCGCAAGTGAAGCGCGACATTGCTCGTGTCAAGACTGTGCTGAACCAGCAAGCAGGTAAGTGATCATGGCTGAAGCTGAAAAGACCGTCCGTACACTGACCGGCCGAGTGGTCAGTGATAAAATGGACAAAACCATCACTGTATTGATCGAGCGTCGCGTTAAGCACCCGATCTACGGTAAATACGTCAAGCGTTCCACTAAGCTGCACGCCCACGACGAAAACAATCAGTGCCGCGCTGGTGACCTGGTCACCATTCGTGAAACCCGCCCTCTGGCAAAGACCAAGGCGTGGACGCTGGTTGATGTCGTTGAGCGCGCCGTACAAGTGTAAGGGTGAAGAGCCATGATTCAGACTCAATCCATGCTCGATGTGGCCGATAACAGCGGCGCTCGTCGTGTTATGTGCATCAAGGTGCTGGGTGGTTCGCATCGCCGCTACGCAGGTATTGGCGACATCATCAAGGTCACCGTAAAAGAAGCCATTCCTCGTGGAAAGGTGAAGAAGGGCCAGGTGATGACAGCTGTTGTGGTACGTACTAAGCACGGTGTGCGCCGTACTGACGGCTCCATCATTCGCTTCGACGGTAACGCGGCTGTTCTGTTGAACAACAAGCAGGAGCCTATCGGTACCCGTATCTTTGGGCCGGTGACGCGTGAACTTCGCTCTGAGAAGTTCATGAAGATCGTCTCCCTTGCCCCCGAAGTGCTGTAAGGAGTAGCCGTCATGCAAAAGATTCGTCGTGACGATGAAGTAATCGTCATCGCAGGCAAGGACAAGGGCAAGCGCGGTAAGGTGCTCAAGGTTCTGGCTGATGACCGTTTGGTTGTTGGTGGTGTTAACCTTGTCAAGCGTCACACCAAGCCTAACCCCATGCTGGGCGCGCAAGGTGGCATTGTTGAGAAGGAAGCTCCTCTGCATGTCTCCAACGTTGCTATCTTCAACCCTGAAACTAACAAGGCTGACCGCGTAGGTTTCAAGGTAGAGGACGGTAAAAAAATTCGTATCTTTAAGTCGAACCAGAAAGCGGTTCAGGCTTAAGGTTGCTAGGTAGATCACCATGGCACGATTGAAAGAAGTTTATCGGAAGGACATCGCGCCCAAGCTGAAAGAACAGCTTCAGCTGGCTAACGTGATGGAAGTTCCGCGTATCACTAAAATCACTCTGAATATGGGTGTTGGTGAGGCGGTAGGCGATAAGAAGATTATCGACAATGCGCTGGCTGACCTTGAGAAAATTGCTGGTCAGAAGCCGGTTGTAACTTATGCGCGTAAGTCGATCGCTGGTTTTAAGATCCGTGATGGTTGGCCGATTGGCGTCAAGGTAACTCTGCGTAGCGATCGCATGTACGAGTTCCTGGATCGTCTGCTGGCTATCTCTTTGCCGCGCGTTCGTGACTTCCGTGGTCTGAATGCCAAGTCCTTTGATGGTCGCGGTAACTACAGCATGGGTGTTAAAGAGCAAATCATCTTCCCGGAAATCGATTACGATAAAATCGATGCGCTCCGCGGTATGGATATTACTCTGACTACAACTGCTCGTACGGATGAGGAAGGTCGTGCACTGCTTCGTGCATTTAACTTCCCGTTCCGTAACTGATAGGAGCTACGTATGGCTAAGCAAAGCATGAAGAACCGTGAGCTGAAGCGTCAGCAAACGGTTGCTAAGTTTGCAGCTAAGCGCGCTGAGTTAAAGGCAGCTATTGCCAATCCCAACACTTCTCCGGAAGATCGTTGGGCTGCACAGGTTGCACTTCAAAAGCAGCCTCGCGACGCTAGCGCCAGTCGTCTGCGTAATCGCTGCCGTTTGACTGGTCGTCCGCACGGTGTATACCGTAAGTTCGGTCTGTCGCGTATTATGTTGCGCGAAGCTGCAATGCGTGGTGATGTTCCTGGTCTGGTTAAAGCCAGCTGGTAATTTCATAGCAATTTGCAGTAAGTATGCGAATCAAGCCCCTTTTGGGGCTTGATTCGTTTTTGTATGCCTACTAGAATATCCGGCTCGCCCGAGTCGGCATGTTTTCGGCTGGGCAGTTTCAGAGCTATAGGCTCATTTATGCATTTAGGAGCTACAAGCCCATGAGTATGCAGGACCCGTTAGCAGATATGCTAACTCGTATCCGTAATGCCCAGATGGCTGAAAAGTCCGTCGTAAGCATGCCTTCCTCCAAGCTGAAGGTGGCGGTAGCTAAAGTCCTTAAGGACGAAGGTTACATCGCGGGTTTTCAGGTCAGCACGGAAGTTAAGCCGCTGCTGTCCATCGAGCTGAAGTACTTCGAAGGTAAGCCTGTAATCGAAGAGCTTAAGCGTTCTAGCCGTCCTGGCCTTCGCCAGTACAAATCTGTTGACCAGTTGCCGAAAGTGCGCGGCGGTTTGGGTGTATCGATCGTGTCCACCAACAAGGGTGTGATGACTGATCGTGCAGCCCGTGCTGCTGGTGTTGGCGGCGAAGTGCTCTGCACTGTTTTCTAAGGGGAAGAAGCATGTCTCGCGTTGCTAAAAACCCCGTTAAGCTTCCTGCCGGTGTTGAAATTAACCTGGCTGGTCAACAGCTTTCTATTAAGGGTTCCAAAGGCTCTCTTGAGCTTAAGGTTCATCCTTCTGTTGAAGTCTCTCAAGAGTCCGGTGAGCTTCGTTTCGCCGCTCGTAATGGTGATCAGCAGACTCGTGCCATGGCTGGTACTACCCGTGCGCTGGTTAACAATATGGTCATTGGCGTGAGCCAAGGCTTTGAGCGCAAGCTTCAGCTGGTTGGTGTTGGTTATAAAGCTCAGGCCAAGGGCCAGGTTCTTTCGCTTTCCCTGGGTTTCTCTCATCCGGTCGACTATGAATTGCCGCAAGGCATTACTGCTGAGACCCCGAGCCAGACTGATATCCTGATTAAGGGTATTGATAAGCAGCTCGTTGGACAGGTGGCAGCAGAGATTCGTGATTTCCGTCCGCCAGAGCCTTATAAGGGCAAAGGTGTACGTTATTCCGATGAAGTCGTTCGCCGTAAAGAAGCCAAGAAAAAGTAGGGCATAGCAAATGAGCGTAAAGAAAGAAACTCGACTGCGTCGCGCTCGCAAGGCACGCCTGAGAATGCGCGAGCTGGAAACTGTACGCCTGTGCGTCTACCGTTCCTCTCAGCACATCTATGCCCAGGTCATCGCGGCCGACGGCAGCAAGGTTCTGGCCAGTGCGTCTACGCTGGACAAAGACCTGCGCGAAGGCGCAACCAGCAACATCGAAGCGGCGCAAAAGGTCGGCAAGCTGGTAGCAGAGCGTGCCAAAGCGGCTGGCGTTACTCAAGTAGCGTTTGATCGTTCTGGCTTCAAGTATCATGGTCGCGTTAAGGCGCTGGCCGATGCCGCTCGTGAAGGCGGGCTGGAGTTCTAAGTCATGGCAAACAACGATCAAAAGCGCGACGAAGGTTACATCGAGAAGCTCGTTCAAGTTAACCGTGTTGCTAAAACCGTTAAAGGTGGCCGTATCTTTGCTTTCACTGCACTAACCGTGGTGGGTGATGGTAAGGGTCGTGTTGGTTTTGGCCGTGGTAAGGCGCGCGAAGTTCCTGCAGCTATTCAAAAGGCTATGGAAGCTGCGCGCCGTAACATGATTCAGGTTGATCTGAACGGCAACACACTTCAATACCCAGTGAAGTCTGCTCATGGCGCATCCAAAGTTTTCATGCAGCCTGCTTCTGAAGGTACGGGTATCATTGCCGGCGGTGCCATGCGTGCCGTTCTAGAGGTGGCTGGCGTTCAGAACGTTCTGGCTAAGTGCTATGGCTCTACTAATCCAGTAAACGTTGTCTATGCAACGTTTGAGGGTTTGAAGCACATGCAGTCGCCTGAGTCGGTCGCGGCCAAGCGTGGCAAGAGCGTCGAGGAGATTCTCTGATCATGGCTACTTCAACTGTTAAAGTTACGCTGATCAAAAGCGTGAATGGCCGTTTGGCTAATCACAAAGCCTGCGTCAAGGGTCTCGGCCTGCGTCGCATCGGTCATACCGTTGAAGTTCTGGATACTCCAGAAAACCGCGGCATGATTAATAAGGCTTACTATTTACTGCGTGTGGAGGGTTAAGTTATGAAACTTAACGATCTACGTTCCGCTCCTGGTGCACGTCGTGAAAAGCTGCGTCCAGGTCGTGGTATCGGTAGCGGTCTTGGTAAGACTGGCGGCCGTGGCCACAAGGGTGCTACTTCCCGTTCCGGCGGTAAGGTTGCTCCTGGTTTCGAGGGTGGTCAACAGCCCCTTCATCGTCGTCTGCCGAAGTTTGGTTTCGTATCGCTGAAAGCCCTTGATCGCGCTGAGGTTCGTACTTCAGAGCTGGCAAAGGTAGAAGGCGGCGTGATCACTTTGCAAGCGCTGAAAGATGCCAATGTTATCAATCGTAGCGTTGTGCGCGTTAAGGTCGTTCTCTCTGGCGAAATCGGTCACGCTATTACCTTGAAGGGCATTCCTGCCACTAAGGGCGCTCGCGCGGCTATCGAAGCAGCTGGCGGTAAGATCGAGGAATAAATGGCTAAGCAAGGTTCTCTCTCTGCGCTCAACAATGGCGGTTTGTCGGAACTGTGGGCGCGCTTGCGCTTCCTGTTTCTGGCAATCATCGTTTATCGAATTGGTGCGCATATTCCAGTTCCAGGTATAAATCCTGATCAATTGGCTGCACTGTTTCGGCAGAACGAGGGGACCATTCTTAGCCTGTTCAACATGTTCTCTGGCGGTGCGCTGGAGCGGATGAGTATATTTGCACTTGGGATCATGCCGTATATCTCGGCGTCGATCATCATGCAGCTTCTCACTGCTATCAGCCCACAGCTAGAGCAGTTGAAAAAAGAAGGCGAGTCTGGTCGCCGCAAGATCAGTCAGTACACTCGTTACGGTACGCTCGTGCTTGCGCTGGTTCAGGCTACGGGTATGTCTGTAGGACTGGCGAGTCAAGGTGTAGCCTTTTCAGCAGGGTTCAGCTTCTATTTTGTTGCTGTAACCACGTTTGTTGCAGGCGCACTTTTTATGATGTGGCTGGGTGAGCAGATAACCGAGCGAGGTGTTGGTAATGGAATTTCCATGCTGATCTTCTCGGGTATCGTTGCTGGCTTACCGCGAGCGATTGGTCAATCCTTCGAGTCTGCTCGTCAAGGCGATATTAATATCTTCGCTCTGATAGCGGTGGGCCTTGTTGCTGTTGCTATCATTGCGTTCGTGGTCTTCATCGAGCGCGGCCAGCGTCGTATCGCTGTTCATTATGCTAAGCGCCAGCAAGGCCGCAAGGTGTTTGCAGCGCAAAATAGTCATTTGCCACTGAAAGTAAATATGGCGGGTGTCATACCTGCTATCTTTGCAAGTAGCATTTTGCTATTTCCGGCCTCGCTAGGCTCGTGGTTCGGTCAGTCTCAAGGGCTCGGTTGGCTTCAGGATGTGGCTCAGGCCATTGCTCCAGGACAGCCGCTTAATATCTTGCTGTTTAGTGCAGGGATCATATTCTTCTGCTTCTTCTATACAGCCTTGATGTTTAACCCCAAAGACGTTGCCGAGAACCTAAAGAAGTCTGGTGCGTTTATTCCAGGAATCCGTCCTGGTGAGCAGTCTGCACGCTATATAGATGGTGTGTTGACGCGTTTGACCATGTTCGGCGCCCTGTATATGACGGCGGTCTGCTTGTTGCCCCAGTTTCTGGTGGTTGCAGCCAACGTGCCGTTTTACCTCGGCGGGACTTCGCTGCTGATCGTAGTTGTGGTGGTCATGGACTTTATGTCCCAGGTCCAATCGCATCTTGTATCCCACCAGTATGAGTCTCTGATGAAGAAAGCCAACCTGAAGGGCTACGGCGGCGGAATGCTCCGCTGATCAGTACCCGTAAGGTTAAGGAGTTGGTGATGAAAGTTCGTGCATCGGTCAAGAAGCTGTGCCGTAACTGCAAAATCATCCGTCGCGACGGCGTCGTTCGGGTGATCTGCAGCGCGGAGCCGCGTCACAAGCAGCGCCAAGGCTGAGTGTGAATACACGCGTATAACCCGACAGCTAGTGTGCTGTCGGGTTGATCATTTTTTATTACAGCGTTAATATCTCGCGCCCTTTTCTTGGCTTCCAGGGCGTGGGTTGCTGTCACATGGAGTTTTTCTAGAATGGCCCGTATTGCAGGCGTTAACATTCCGGATAACAAGCATACTGTTATCTCGCTGACCTATATCTATGGTATTGGTCGCACTACTGCTCAGAATATCTGTGCGGCCACAGGCATCAGCCCGTCCGCCAAAATCAAGGATCTGAGCGACGAGCAGATCGATCAGCTGCGTAATGAAGTCGCTAAGCTCGTCACTGAAGGTGACCTGCGTCGCGAACTCAACATGAACATCAAGCGCTTGATGGACCTGGGTTGCTACCGTGGCCTTCGCCATCGTCGCGGTCTGCCGGTTCGTGGTCAGCGTACCAAGACCAACGCGCGTACCCGTAAGGGCCCGCGTAAGCCGATCCGCAAGTAATCGCATCCGCGAATCGACAGGAATTTAGTCATGGCAAAACCTGCTGCTCGTCCTCGTAAGAAAGTCAAAAAGACAGTGGTTGATGGCATCGCCCACATCCATGCGTCTTTCAATAACACCATCGTAACCATTACTGATCGTCAAGGTAATGCGTTGTCCTGGGCTACTTCTGGTGGTTCCGGTTTCCGTGGCTCCCGTAAGAGCACTCCGTTCGCTGCCCAGGTTGCAGCTGAGCGTGCCGGACAGGCAGCTCTTGAGTACGGTCTCAAGAACCTTGACGTAAACGTCAAAGGCCCAGGCCCGGGCCGTGAGTCTGCAGTGCGTGCATTGAACGCCTGTGGTTACAAGATCGCCAGCATTACCGACGTGACGCCCATCCCGCATAATGGATGCCGTCCGCCGAAGAAGCGTCGCGTGTAATAGGAGACAGTAAGAAATGGCTCGTTACATTGGTCCCAAGTGCAAACTGTCCCGCCGTGAAGGCACCGATCTCTTCCTGAAGAGCGGTGTGCGCGCGATTGAATCCAAGTGCAATATTGAAACTGCTCCTGGAGCTCACGGTCAGCGTCGTGGTCGTCTATCCGACTATGGTCTGCAGTTACGTGAGAAGCAAAAAGTTCGTCGTATCTACGGCGTCCTGGAGCGTCAGTTTGCTGGTTATTACAAAGAAGCTGCTCGTCGCAAAGGTGCAACAGGCGAAAACCTGCTGCAGCTGCTAGAAACTCGTTTGGATAACGTTGTTTACCGTATGGGTTTCGGTGCTACTCGTGCAGAGTCTCGCCAGCTGGTTTCTCACAAGTCCATTACTGTTAATGGTCAGACTGTAAACATCCCGTCCTACCAAGTTAAGCCTGGTGATGTGGTAGCAGTACGCGAGAAGGCAAAGAATCAACTGCGTATCGCCCAAGCTCTCGAGCTTTGCGCCCAGCGCGGTCGTGTTGAGTGGGTAGAAGTCGACTCCGAGAAGAAGTCTGGTACGTTCAAGAGCGTTCCGGCTCGTGGCGACCTTTCCGCCGACATCAACGAAAACCTGATTGTCGAGCTCTACTCCAAGTAAGGGCTAGAAAATAGGTGCATCCATGCAGAGTTCGGTAAATGAGTTCCTGACCCCCCGGCACATTGATGTGCAGGCGGTCAGTCCAACCCGCGCCAAAATCACGCTCGAGCCTCTCGAGCGCGGTTTTGGTCATACCTTGGGCAACGCGCTTCGTCGCATCTTGTTGTCCTCCATGCCTGGCTGCGCGGTGGTCGAAGCCGAAATTGATGGCGTACTACACGAGTACAGCGCAATCGAAGGCGTGCAGGAAGACGTTATTGAAATCCTGCTTAACCTTAAAGGTCTGGCTATCAAGCTTCATGGTCGTGACGAGGTGACTCTGACCCTTTCCAAGAAAGGTCAAGGTCCCGTTCTGGCTTCCGATATTCAGCTTGAGCATGACGTTGAAATCGTCAACGGCGATCATGTCATTGCTCATCTGGCTGATAACGGTTCGCTGAACATGCGGCTTAAGATTGCTCGTGGCCGTGGCTATGAGCCGGCTGATGCTCGCCAGAGTGAAGAAGACGAGACGCGTGCCATTGGTCGCCTGCAGCTCGATTCCTCTTTTAGCCCGGTTCGCCGTGTGGCCTATGTGGTCGAAAACGCTCGTGTTGAGCAGCGTACTAACCTGGATAAGCTGGTTCTTGATCTTGAGACCAATGGTACTCTAGATCCTGAGGAAGCTATCCGTCGTGCTGCAACCATCTTGCAACAGCAATTGGCTGCTTTCGTTGATCTCAAAGGTGACAGTGAGCCTGTTGTCGTTGAGCAGGAAGACGAAATTGATCCGATTCTGCTGCGTCCGGTTGATGACCTTGAACTGACCGTCCGTTCGGCTAACTGCTTGAAAGCTGAGAATATCTACTATATCGGTGATCTGATTCAGCGTACCGAAGTAGAGCTGCTCAAGACGCCTAACCTAGGTAAGAAGTCGCTTACCGAGATTAAGGATGTCCTAGCTTCACGTGGTTTGTCGCTTGGCATGCGCCTGGACAACTGGCCCCCGGCAAGTCTTAAGAAGGACGATAAGGCTACAGCCTGATCGTTATTAGTCACCGAACGTTAGTTTGGTAAGGAATTTAACCATGCGTCATCGTAAAAGTGGTCGTCACCTGAACCGCACGAGCGCACACCGCAAGGCTATGTTCCAGAACATGGCTGTGTCGCTGTTCGAGCATGAACTGATCAAAACTACTCTTCCGAAAGCCAAGGAACTGCGTCGCGTTGCCGAGCCGCTGATCACTCTGGCCAAAGAAGATAGCGTTGCCAACCGTCGTCTGGCTTTCGACCGTACTCGTTCGAAAGCTGCTGTCGGCAAGCTGTTTAACGATCTGGGCAAGCGTTATGCAAATCGTCCAGGTGGTTACCTGCGTATTCTCAAGTGCGGCTTCCGTGCTGGTGATAACGCTCCTATGGCCTATGTTGAGCTGGTTGACCGTCCTATTGGCGGCACAGTTGAGGCTGACTCTGCTGAATAAACAGTGAGTGTTATCAAAAGCCGGGCCTAGTGTCCGGCTTTTTTATGCTTAAAGTAGTTGGGTTTTCTATCACAAGGCTAGATCTAATAAATTAGATCTACCGTCCCGCTTTTAACATACTTCTCTGCAAGACGCGCTGAAGCGCAATTCCAAGGGAGAAGTTTTTCATGAGCCAGAACAATACGCTCACTACTGCTAGCGGCATTCCAGTTGCCGACAATCAAAACTCTCGCTCTGCCGGTGAACGTGGCCCGTTGCTGTTAGATGATTTTCATCTTGTTGAAAAGCTGGCTCACTTCAACCGTGAAGTGATTCCTGAGCGTCGTGTACATGCAAAAGGTTCTGGGGCTTACGGTACTTTTACCGTTACTCAAAATATTACCCATCTATCCTCTGCTCGGCTTTTTGAAAGCGTAGGTAAGCAGACGCCGGTATTCTTGCGCTTTTCTACTGTTGGCGGTGAGCGTGGCTCGGCAGATACCGAACGTGATCCTCGTGGTTTTGCCTTGAAGTTTTACACGGAAGAGGGCAACTGGGATATCGTTGGTAACAACACGCCTGTTTTCTTCCTGCGTGATCCACTGAAGTTTCCCGATTTCATTCATACCCAGAAGCGCAACCCGCAGACTAACCTAAAGAGCCCGCAAATGATGTGGGACTTCTGGTCGCATTCTCCGGAGTCACTGCACCAAGTAACCATTCTGTTCTCTGATCGTGGTATTCCTGACGGCTATCGCTTCATGCATGGCTTTGGGAGCCACACGTTTAGCGTTATCAATGAAGCGGGTGAGCGGCGCTTCGTGAAGTGGCACTTTAAGAGCAAGCAGGGCATCAAGAACCTATCTCCCGCGGAAGCTACGAGGTTGGCCGGTACTGATCCAGATTATGCTCAGCGTGATCTGTTCGATGCAATCGAGCGGGGTGACTTTCCGAAATGGCGCGTTTGCATTCAGGTGATGGACGAAGCTGAAGCGTTTAGCCGTACAGAGAATCCGTTCGATGTCACCAAGGTATGGTCGCAAAAAGAGTTTCCGTTGATTGAGGTGGGTGACCTGGAGCTTAACCGTAATCCACTTAATTATTTTGCAGAGGTTGAACAGGCAGCTTTTGCTCCTAGTAACGTAGTGCCAGGGGTTGGTCTGTCGCCTGATCGAATGTTGCAGGGGCGCGTGTTCGCTTATGCTGATGCTCAGCGTTATCGTGTCGGAACCAACTATCAACAGCTGCCTGTAAATGTTCCGCGTTCGCCTTACCAGAACTACCAACGTGATGGTGCCATGCGTTTTGATGGTAATGGTGGGGCAGCGCCCAACTATGAGCCAAACAGCTTTAGCAAGGCACCCAAGCAGGCCCCTCAGTACCGTGAGCCTGCAATGACATTGAGTGGTGCAGCGGATCGTTATGATCATCGCCTGGACAAGGATTATTATTCTCAAGCAGGAGCGTTGTTCCGCCTGATGTCCGATGCGCAAAAGGCATTATTGATCGATAACATCACTGGTGCTATGCGTTCTGTTACGCGTGACGTTCAATGCCGTCAGATTGCTCATTTCCTTAAGGCGGATCGCGCTTATGGTGAGGGGATCGCCAGTGGTTTGGGTGTGTCCTTAAGCGAAGTGGAATAAGTATCGTCAGTTCAGAAGGCCCCTCCTACGAGGGGCTTTTTATTGTCTGCAAATAAATGTCGAGATAGAGGAAACACCTGACGCCCGCGGTGTGTCGCAATAAAAGAACCACACTGGGATTGATCTCATGCGTATACATCATCTTAACTGCGGTTGTATGTGTCCGTGGGGCGGTGCGCTTTTTGATGGATTCAGCAAAGGTCTGACAGGACATCTTGTTTGTCATTGTCTGTTGATTGAGACAGACAACGATGGCCTTGTCTTGGTTGATACAGGGTTTGGTGCCCGTGATGTTCATGCACCGCACAAGCGTCTTAGCGGATTTTTTATTGGGTTCAACAATATACAGTTTGAGATGCGTTATACCGCTATCGAGCAAATTCGGCAGCTTGGATTCCAGGCCAGCGATGTACGCCATATTGTGCTTACCCATCTGGACTTCGACCATGCGGGTGGTCTGGAGGATTTTCCAGACGCCACGGTTCATGTGCTAGAGCGTGAGATAAGTATGGCCCGTTTGCCTCATGGCTATATAGGCAAGCGACGCTACCGTTTTCATCAATGGGACCAGGTAAGGCGCTGGGAACTATATGAGCCTCAAGGCGAGGCATGGTATGGCTTTTCTGCAGTTCGGGATTTGAAAGGTCTGCCTCCAGAAATTCTCATGATTCCATTGGCAGGCCATACTTGGGGGCATGCGGGGATTGCCATTCAGACACCGACAGGTTGGTTGCTTCACGCTGGTGATGCTTACTTTTATCGTGAAGAAGTCGGGCAGCCGAAGCGTTCCTGTACGCCAGGTTTGCGTTTTTATCAAACGATGATGGAAGTTAACCGAGAGCTACGTCTGCGTAATCAGCAGCGGCTGCGTGAGCTTTCGTTGACACATAAGAGTGAGGTGGAGCTTTTTTGCAGTCATGATGCAAAGGAGTTGGAGCGCTGCCAGCAAAGTAGGCCGACAGAGCTCCAAGTTGTAGATGCAAAGCCTACTAACCTATAAAGGTTAGTAGGGGGCATCACGCTCGGTCACGCTCCAGCAATGGTTGCAGAAACCGTCCGGTATGCGAGGCTGGATTCTCGGCTACGTCTTCTGGTGTACCTGTCGCGATGATCTGACCGCCCTTCGAGCCGCCTTCAGGTCCTAGGTCCACCAGCCAGTCTGCCGTCTTGATAACATCCAGGTTATGCTCGATCACTACGACGGTATTGCCGTGGTCACGTAGGCGGTGAAGTACGTCAAGCAATTGCTGGATATCCGCAAAGTGAAGACCGGTTGTGGGTTCGTCAAGGATATAGAGTGTCTTGCCTGTATCACGCTTGGATAGCTCCCGAGCCAGTTTGACGCGCTGTGCTTCTCCACCAGAGAGCGTGGTTGCGCTTTGGCCCAGGCGGATATAGGACAGGCCGACATCCATCAGGGTTTGAAGCTTACGCGCCAGGGCAGGCACTGCATCAAAGAACTCACGCGCTTCTTCGATGGTCATGTCCAACACCTCTGTGATGGTCTTACCCTTGTATTTGACCTCAAGTGTTTCACGGTTGTAGCGCTTACCTTTACAGACATCGCATGACACATAAATGTCGGGCAAGAAGTGCATCTCTACCTTGATAACGCCGTCACCCTGACACGCCTCACAGCGGCCACCTTTCACGTTAAAGGAGAAGCGGCCCGGCCCGTATCCTCTGGAGCGCGCCTCTGGCACACCCGCGAACAGCTCACGTATGGGTGTGAAAATGCCCGTATAAGTCGCCGGGTTTGATCGAGGAGTGCGTCCAATAGGGCTTTGGTCGATATCGACAACTTTGTCGATATGCTGCAGGCCATCGAACGAATCATAAGGTGCTACTTCCAGTGTAGTGGCGCCGTTGAGTGCGGTAGCTGTAATAGGGAACAGGGTATTATTGATGAGGGTTGACTTGCCTGAGCCTGAAACACCTGTAATGCATGTGAACAAGCCTACTGGAATACGCAGCTCAACGTTCTGTAGGTTATTGCCGCGGGCACCTTTAATGACCAGTTCTTTCTTCTTGTCACGCTTGGTGCGCTCGGCAGGCACGACGATTTTCTTTCGTCCTGAAAGATACATACCCGTTACGGACTCTGGGTGTGCCATGACTTCTGCCGGTGTACCTTGGGCAATGATCTGGCCACCGTGTACGCCTGCCCCTGGGCCAATATCTACAACATAATCGGCAAGGCGGATTGCATCCTCATCGTGCTCTACGACGATGACAGTATTGCCCAGGTTACGCAGGTGCGTAAGTGTTCCTAACAGGCGTTCGTTGTCCCGTTGATGCAGGCCAATAGAAGGCTCATCAAGAATGTACATGACCCCGACAAGGCCTGCGCCAATCTGGCTGGCGAGGCGAATACGTTGAGCCTCGCCCCCGGAAAGTGTGTCGGCGCTGCGGTCCAGGGTGAGGTAGTCCAGTCCTACATTGACCAGGAACTGCAAGCGCTCGCGGATTTCCTTGAGAATCTTGTCTGCGATCTGGCCTTTATGTCCGGCCAGGGTCAGGTCCGCAAAGTAGCTGGTTGCATCTCCTACCGGTAAGCGCGTCACGGCAGGTAGCGTTTTGTCCCCGACCCATACGTGACGTGACTCACGGCGCAGACGTGTACCATTACACTCCGAACACGGCTGTGTGCTCAGGTATTTGGCCAACTCGTCCCGTACGCTTTGTGATTCGGTTTCACGATAGCGTCGCTCCAGATTCGGCAGAATGCCTTCGAATGGGTGAGAGCGCTTGACGATGTCTCCGCGATCGTTGAGATAGCGAAACTCTACGCCCTCACGACCAGAGCCGTTGAGCACCGCTTTCTGATGGTTGGCGCTGAGGTTCTTAAAGGGTTCTTCAAGGCTGAAGCCGTAATGGGCTGCGAGTGAACCCAGCATTTGGAAGTAATAGACGTTGCGGCGATCCCACCCGCGTACGGCCCCTTCTGCCAGGGAAAGCTCGCTATTTACAACCCGGCGTGCATCGAAAAACTGCCTAACGCCTAGGCCGTCACAGGTAGGGCAGGCACCGGCCGGGTTGTTGAACGAGAATAGCTTGGGCTCAAGCTCACCGATGGAGAATCCGCAAATCGGGCAGGAGAAGCGAGCTGAAAAGAGCACTTCTTCACCGTCCTCGCCCTCCAAGGGAGCGATTACAGCAATATCATCGGCCAGTTTAAGCGCTGTCTCAAACGATTCTGCCAAGCGCTGCTGGATGTCGCCGCGTACTTTAAAGCGATCGACCACGATTTCGATGGTGTGCTTTTTTTGCTTGTCTAGTTTGGGCAGGTCGTCTAATTCGTACAGGCGACCATCTACCCGGGCACGAACAAAGCCCTGCGCACGCATCTCTTCGAAGATAGCCTGATGCTCACCCTTGCGCTCACGGATGACAGGAGCCAGCAACATAAGGCGGCGACCTTCCGGCATGCTGACGACCTGATCGACCATCTGACTGACGGTCTGTGCTTCCAGAGGCACGTCGTGATCGGGACACCGTGGCGTGCCTACACGCGCGTAAAGCAGGCGCAGGTAATCGTAGATCTCGGTGATAGTCCCTACCGTTGAGCGAGGGTTGTGCGAGGTAGACTTCTGCTCAATGGAAATCGCAGGTGATAAGCCTTCTATGCTATCGACCTCAGGCTTTTCCATCATTGACAGGAATTGGCGAGCGTAAGCCGATAATGATTCGACGTAGCGGCGCTGCCCTTCGGCATAAAGCGTATCGAATGCCAGAGACGATTTGCCCGAGCCGGACAAGCCTGTAATGACGATGAGCTGATCGCGGGGTAGGGTAAGGTCGAAATTTTTTAGATTGTGGGTTCGCGCCCCACGGATAAGGATCTTATCCACGTATGTTATGGCCTCGCTTGGCGGGCATCTGAGAACCCGCAATTGTACGACGTCGGCCGGGTGCGCGTCGAAACGTCGCGCCTGTGCCGGACAGGTCAAGACTGGTAAAATTGTGAGTGCTCTTCAGCAGTAATTGCCGCGTTGCCAAATTGGCAACGGTACAGCCAAGGGACAGCATGTCTGGGGTATAAGTCGGCATGCTTGGGCTTCGTCCCGCTTTCCTATATGTGGTCATTCTTTCGCTATTTTTAAAGTTATCCGGCACGATGAATTTTGAGGTGCCGACAAGAGGAGTATTCATGCACGATAAGCTCAGCGACCGCATGAGCGCTTTAGAGCGCCGCGCGGCGGTCGGACTGGCCCTTGTGTTTGCCTTTCGCATGCTTGGTATGTTCATGGTGTTACCGGTGCTGGCCACCTATGGTCAGGAGCTGGCAGATGCGACGCCAGCCCTCATCGGTTTGGCAATCGGTGCTTATGGTTTGACCCAGGCTGTACTGCAAATTCCCTTCGGTACGCTTTCTGATCGTATTGGTCGGCGGCCGGTTATCATTGCCGGCCTGCTGGTGTTTGCTGCAGGTGCTGCAGTGGCTGCTAATGCGCACAGCATATGGGGTGTTATTCTGGGTCGTGTCATTCAAGGGGGCGGAGCTATTTCTGCCGCCGTGATGGCACTGCTGTCCGATCTGACTCGCGAACAGCATCGTACGAAGGCCATGGCTACCATTGGAATGAGTATTGGCGTGTCCTTTGCGGTTGCAATGGTGTCCGGTCCTCTGCTGACGCGCTCGTTTGGTTTGTCAGGTCTCTTCTGGGCGACTTCTGCGCTGGCGCTGATTGGACTCCTGTTGATTCTTTTCCTCGTGCCCAAGGGGTCGCGCGTCATGCAACATCGCGAGTCCAGTGTTGCCAAACAGGCATTAGGCAAAACGTTGCGCAACAAGGACCTTTTGCGCCTGGACCTTGGCATTGGCGTATTGCATGCCGTGCTGATGTCCAGCTTTGTAGCGCTGCCATTGGCGCTGGCTGAGCATGCCGGGTTGCCCAAGGAGCAGCACTGGTGGGTTTATCTGACTGCCTTGGTCGTAGGGTTCTTTGCCATGGTGCCCTTTATCATCTATGGCGAAAAGAAGCGGCAGATGAAGCGGGTGCTCGTGGGCGCTATTGCGGTACTGGCTTTGTGTGAGCTGTTTTTCTTTGCCTTTGATGAAAGTCTGACGGCACTGGTAATTGGCATCGTTGTGTTCTTTGCTGCCTTTAATCTGTTGGAAGCTTCACTGCCCTCGCTAGTAAGCAAGGTGGCCCCTGCTGGAGGAAAGGGGACGGCAATGGGCATCTATTCCACCAGTCAGTTTCTAGGTTCGGCGGCCGGTGGCATTCTGGGCGGCTGGCTGTTCCAGCATGGGGGGTTGAATACCGTTTTTCTAGGGTGTGCGGCGCTTTGTGTCGTTTGGCTGCTAATAGCTGTTACGATGCGCGAACCCCCTTATGTCACCAGTCTGCGCATGCCGTTGGCACCATCCGTTGCCCAGGATGCGGCATTGACTGATAGGCTAATGGCTTTGCCCGGCGTTACCGACGCGGTAGTCGTAGCGGAAGAAGCTGCGGTCTACGTTAAAATAGATACCAAACAGGTCAATCGTGAGGCCTTGGAGCGGTTGGTAAATCCCGCGCCGGCAGCTTATTGATTGATAAAGATTTCAGGAGAAGTAAATGGCTCGTGGTGTTAATAAAGTAATCCTGGTCGGGAACGTCGGCGGCGACCCGGAAACTCGTTATATGCCCAATGGCAATGCAGTGACCAATGTCACGCTGGCAACCAGTGATAGCTGGAAAGACAAGCAGACCGGCCAGCAGCAAGAGCGTACCGAGTGGCACCGCGTGGTTTTCTTTGGCAAGTTGGCTGAAATTGCTGGGGAATACCTGCGTAAAGGCTCACAGGTCTATGTGGAAGGTAGCTTGCGCACCCGTAAGTGGCAGGGCCAGGACGGACAGGACCGCTATACCACCGAGATCGTGGTGGATATCAACGGTACCATGCAGCTCCTGGGCGGCCGTGGTGGCGCGTCTGCTGGTGGTGGCGATGAATACAATCAGACTCAACAGGCGCCTCGGGCACCTCGTCCCCAGCAAGCTGCGGCGCCTCAGCGTGAAAACCGTCCGGCACCTGCGCCACAGCAGCCGGCACCAGACTACGATAGCTTTGATGACGATATCCCGTTCTGATACGTATTGAGCTGGTTCTGAACGAAAAGCCCGACTTGAAAGAGTTGGGCTTTTTTATTTTTACCGCTCAAGACGTGTGCTTCAGTTATTCCTGTTCGAGCCGATCTTTGGGGCTGCTTGTCCTTGTATTGGTGGATTGGCCTGGAAACAATAAAAACACTTTCATCTGTAGGATGTCTTTTCCTCTTTGCCCAGCGTCTATTAGTAACAGCCTCGCTGAAGAGGCACAACGGAGCTAACGAAGCCTCACTATGACTTTATTCGGCAAACCTCTGCGTCATTTGTGGGCCCATGATAAGGCCAGCTACAGTGTTCGTGTGTTTGTCGCCCTGACAGGGGCTATGGCCGTATGCTGGTATCTAGGGGATCTACGCTCCATTTCTCCTGTCTTTCTCGGAATTATTGCCAGTGCCCTGGCCGAGACCGATGACAATTGGCTGGGACGACTGAAGTCCCTGCTGGTAACGCTGGTCTGCTTTACTATCGCTGCGTTTTCTGTGGAGATACTGTTCCCTTATCCTTGGGTCTTTGTCTGCGGGCTGGCGCTGGCTACATTCTTGTTGACGTTGCTGGGCGCGCTTGGCGAGCGGTATGGCTCAATAGCCCAAGCAACAGTGATCTTGTCCATCTACGGAATGATAGGCGTGGATCAGCGGCTTG
Organism: Pseudomonas sp. MAG002Y; assembly: GCF_019400845.1. Classification (NCBI taxonomy): domain Bacteria; kingdom Pseudomonadati; phylum Pseudomonadota; class Gammaproteobacteria; order Pseudomonadales; family Pseudomonadaceae; genus Pseudomonas; species Pseudomonas sp. MAG002Y. The sequence continues at coordinate 177,221 of NZ_WOEJ01000008.1, forward strand.
GAGGCGAGGTGCTGATCTGGCATGAGCCCGCGCTTTTGTTGGCGGGCGCCACGTGGTACGGCTTTCTATCGGTGCTATGGTGTGCCTTGTTTGCACATCAGCCGGTGCGGCAGCACCTAGCAGCTTTGTATTATGAACTGGGTCTCTTTCTACGCTACAAGGCTGATCTGCTTGAGCCGGTGCGTCAGGTAGATCTCCATGAGCGCCGTTTGAAACTGGCGCAGCAGAATGGGCGTGTTGTCGATGCACTGAACAAGGCCAAGGCCACTATTCTGATTCGCTTTGGCCGCTCAGGTAGACCAGGCGTACGTTCGGGGTTCTATTTCAAGCTCTATTTCATGGCTCAGGATATTCACGAGCGGGCCAGCTCTTCCCATTATCCTTATAGCGCATTGACCGAGGCGTTTTTCCATAGCGATGTACTGTTTCGTTGCCAGCGGTTGCTGAGTCTGCAGGCAAAGGCTTGTGCCTTGCTAGGTGAGGCTATTCGATTGCGGCAGCCCTTTGAGTATGGCCAGCAGAGTCATCAGGCTATGGCTGACCTGCACGCATCGATCGAACACCTCAAACAGCAGAACAACCCCCGTTGGCGTGGGCTGTTACGTTCTCTGGATTCGTTATCCACCAATCTGACGACTCTGGAGCGCCAGCTTTCCAATGCCAGCCAGCCTGATGTCAATATAGGAGAGTTGGATACCAGCCTGCTTGATCCAACGCCGCGCTCCCTCAAGGACATGTTGCAACGCATACGGCTGCAACTTACGCCAACATCGCTTCTGTTTCGCCATGGGCTGAGAATGGCTATTGCTCTCGCTGCCGGCTATGGCATCTTGCATCTGATTCACCCGAACTACGGCTATTGGATATTGCTCACGACTGTTTTCGTATGCCGTCCAAATTATGGCGCTACACGGGTGCGCCTGGTTCAGCGAATAGTGGGTACCGTCATAGGTCTATTGTTGGGAAATGCCTTGCTGCAGCTTTTTGGCAGTACCGAGGCTCAGCTGTCGTTGGCGGTTATCGCAGGTACGGTCTTTTTCGTGACCCGGACCGATCGATATACCATCGCCACAGCGGCTATCACGGTCATGGTGCTGTTCTGCTTCAACCAGGTGGGCGATGGTTTCGGCCTGATCTGGCCGCGTCTGCTCGATACCCTTATCGGTTGCCTAATTGCAGTATTGGCTGTCTTCTTTATCTTGCCCGACTGGCAGGGAAGACGCTTGCATCAGGTGATGGCCAACACACTGCTGACCAGCAATAACTACCTGCGTAGCGTTATCGACCAGTATCGCCACGGCAAGCGGGATGATCTGAACTACCGGGTGGCGCGGCGTAACGTACACAACGCAGACGCGACGTTATCGGCAGCACTGGCTAACATGTTGCGAGAGCCTGGGCATTTTCGCCGTAATTTAGAGGCAGGGTTTCGCTTTCTGGCGTTATCCAATACCTTGTTGGGTTATCTCTCAGCATTAGGGGCTCACCGTATACAGCTGGCTGAGCATCCCGTAGATGTCCTGATTGAAAAAGCCATGGACCGCTTGAGCGCAGGGCTGCTTGAAATAGCCCAAGCGCTCAATGAGCGGCGTTCTCTGGTGCCTACGGCAGAAGAAGAAAATGCCTTGGCTGATGAGCTGGAGCAGTTTCCGGATGATCTTGACGATGGGCATCGTCTGGTACTGACCCAATTGGCCTTGATCAGCCGTCTGCTACCCAATCTCAAGAGCGCAGCGGCCTATGTGCTACGTGCACCAAAAGAAAATACCGAAGATGAGACAACCGTTGAGGCTGTCCCATCCTGACGCGGATGACGAAAGCTTCCGCTATGCTGCACAATGATGACACTGTCGGCGTGCCTGTTTTCAGGCACGCCATTTATGATTAGATTTTGGAAGATACCCGAACTCCATGCGCATGCGCCTCATGCTGTTGGGCGGCGGTAATGCCCTGGGTCAGGCGCTGATCCGTCTGGGTGCTGAAGAAGATATTCACTTTCTTGCACCTCGTCCGCCAGCGCAGGGCTGGAACGCCAGCCACCTGACTCAGTTGCTTGATGACACCCGTCCCGATGTAATTATCAACCTGGCCTATTATTTCGACTGGTTTCAGGCCGAGCATGTCGATGATGACCAGCTCTCTCGGCAGGCCAGCGCTATCGAGCGGCTGGCTGAACTCTGCCAGCATTACTCAATTGCCTTGATACAGCCCTCCAGCTACCGTGTTTTCGATGGGAGTAGAGCGAGTGCGTATAGCGAGAAAGATGAGCCCAATCCTCTTGGTGTGCGCGGACAGGCGCTATTGACTATAGAGCAAACAGTACGTGCCTTGTGCCCCCAGCATGTTCTGTTGCGATTGGGATGGCTTCTGGATGAAAGCCCGCAAGGTGAACTGGACCGTTTCCTGTCGCGGGCTGAGGTAGGGCAATTGATGCCGCTTGCTGATGACCGTCGTGGAAGCCCAACCCCTGTCGATGACGCCGGGCGGGTTATCCTAGCCGTCATCAAGCAACTGGATTGTAGTGCTCCTCTGTGGGGGACCTATCATTACGGCGGTATTGAGGCTGTTACTCAATTGACGCTGGGACAGGCGATTATTGCCGAGGCCCTGACTCTGCACGGGATGCCAGAGCCGAACCTTGAGCCAAGAGCTCATGGCGCGACTCTCGATGCTTCTGAAGAGCCGCAAAATGCAGTGTTAGCTTGCAGAAAGATTTTGAACACGTTTGGCGTCAAGCCGCGTAACTGGCGTAGCGGAATGTCCGCTTTGCTGGACCGTTATTATCGGCAAACAGGAAGTCGCCATGACTGAGCAACCAATTCTCATAACGGGCGGAGCCGGGTTCATCGGTTCTCATCTGGTTGATGTGCTACTAGCCAAAGGTAAGCGTGTCCGGGTACTGGACGATTTCTCTACCGGTAAACGGGACAATCTCCCAGCAGATAATGCTTGGTTGGAAATCATTCAAGGGGACGTGGCCGATACCGATACGGTCTACCAAGCGATGACAGGTTGCTGTGCTGTTGTGCATTTGGCAGCTGTCGCCTCGGTTCAGGCGTCGGTAGACAACCCGGTTAGTACGCATCAGAGCAATTTTATAGGCACGTTGAATGTCTGCGAAGCCATGCGCAAGCATCATGTTCGCCGTGTGGTTTTTGCCTCAAGTGCTGCGGTATATGGGCCGAACGGAGAAGGACAGGCCATTGCCGAGGAAACGCCCAAGGCGCCGCTTACGCCCTATGCAGCTGATAAGCTGGCTGGCGAGTATTACTTTGATTTCTACCGCCGTGAGCACGCTCTGGAGCCGGTCGTCTTCCGGTTCTTCAATATATATGGCCCTCGACAGGATCCGTCTTCACCATACTCGGGGGTCATCAGTATTTTTACAGATCGAGCACGTCAGGGAGAGCCAATAACCGTTTACGGCGATGGCGAGCAGACCCGCGATTTTGTATATGTGGGCGATCTGGTAGGGCTTATTGTCCAAGGTCTTGAAAGGGTTGAACCCGTGGTTGGGCCTGTCAACGTAGGACACGGCCAGGTCGTTAGCCTGAATCAATTGTTACAGGAAGTTGGCGACTTAGTAGGCGGTCTTCCCAAGATCACACATGCAGCAACACGCGCGGGTGACATCCGTCATTCAAAAGCAGATAACTCGCGTCTCAAGGCATATTTCACTTTTGATCACGTTACGTCTATGCGTGAGGGGCTGAGCCTGTTGTTAAAGACAGACAGCTAACCATGGCGCTCCCATAAAAAAAGCCCCGTCAACCGGGGCTTTTTTTATTTGAAATAGATAATGGAACCTATTCGTTCTGTGTATCAATGGGGGCTGGCGTAGGGACTGGAGTCGACTGTGTTCTATCGATTTCCTGCTGGATCTGCTCTTCAACTGAGCCAGGTGCTGGCGGTTGATCAACCGGCTGCTGAGGTTGTTGTTGAGCGGGCTGGTCCGCTGGGCTGGAAGTCTCTGGGGCAGCGGTTTGACCGTCTGTGCCCATGATTTCCTGCTCCCGGGTAACACCCGGTTTGAAGTCGCCGGCGAGGCCTACAAGATGATCGCTGTCATCGAAAACCAGGCTCACACGCTCCTGCTGGCGCTGACCGCCACCCGGCTGCATGCTATAGAGGTAATCCCAGCGATTAGCGTGAAAAGTATCGGTAATCAGGGGGCTCCCCATGATAAACCTTACTTGTCGTCGGGTCATTCCTGGGCGAAGCTGGTCTATCATGTCCTGCGTGACAACGTTGCCCTGCTGGATATCAATTTTGTAGACCCCCGGAAAAGAACATCCGGCGAGCGTGGCGAGGCTCAGAAAGGTAAGCCCGGTCAGCGTTAGCTTGAGGTTTTGCATCGGGGGAAGACTTCCACTATCTTGCTAGGCAATGAACTCTGATCATACCTGCATTCCGAAGTGCTGCGAAGCGTTCGAAGCCGAGAAAGAACATGGTTGAAAATAACGAGCTCCGTAAAGCCGGGCTAAAAGTGACTCTTCCAAGGGTCAAGATCCTGCAAATGCTGGATTCCGCCGGTCAGCGCCATATGAGTGCTGAAGATGTATACAAGGCGTTAATGGAGGCCGGCGAGGATGTCGGGCTCGCTACTGTTTATCGTGTATTGACCCAGTTTGAAGCCGCTGGACTGGTGGATCGCCACAATTTCGATGGCGGTCATGCCGTGTTTGAGCTGGCGGATACGGGACATCATGATCACATGGTGTGTGTAGACTCAGGCGAGGTCATCGAGTTCACCGATGCCTCAATCGAAAAGCGCCAGCGTGAGATTGTTGAAGAGCACGGCTATGAGCTGGTCGATCACAATCTTGTGCTGTACGTCAAAAAAAGAAAATAAGCCTTGCTGCGCAATAAAAAACAGCGGCCTTTGCCGCTGTTTTTGTTTCGTCTTAACGCTGTTATTTCGCTGTAACCATCTTTTTGGCATGCGCAAGGGATTCGCGCGTCAGGTCGATGCCTCCTAGCATGCGGGCCACCTCCTCAATGCGGCGTTGTTTGTCGAGTATCGCAACCGCCGTCCGTGTTTCACTGACGCCACGCTCCTTGTGAACAAAGAGGTGGTGATGCCCCTGAGCCGCTACCTGTGGCAGGTGAGTAACGGTTAAAACCTGTCCATCTTCGCCGAGGCGGCGTAGCAATTGACCTACAATTTCAGCGGTAGGCCCGCCGATCCCTACATCCACTTCGTCGAATACAAGCGTAGGGACGCGTGACGTCTGGGCTGTGATGACCTGAATGGCCAAGCTGATACGAGACAGCTCGCCTCCTGACGCTACCTTAGCCAGAGTTTTCAACGGCTGACCTGGGTTTGCGCTTACGCGAAACTCCACCGTTTCTTGACCGTAAGGTTGCAGGTCGTCTGAGGATTCAGGCTGTAGCGTAATAGAGAAACGACCGCCAGGCATGCCGAGGCGCTGCATCTCTGTCTCTACTGCTGCTGCCAACTCGGGCGCACGGGTTTGTCGCCGTTCGCTCAGTTCATTGGCCTTTTCTTGATAATGACGTGCATACGCTGCTAGCTCTTCCTGGAGGCGCTCAACCGCTGCATCATCAGCATTAAGCGACTCGAGTTCACTCTGAAGCTGTGTCTGCAAGTGAACAAGTTCTTCGGGCTGTACGCGATGTTTACGCGCCATGGTGTAGATAGCATCCAGGCGCTCCTGTACTACCTGTTGGCGCTCTGGATCGGCCTCGAAGTTATCGATAAAGCGGTTGAGCTCGGAGACGGCTTCTTCGATCTGTATCTGCGCCGAACCAATTAGGTTTGTCGCTTCCTCGAGCGCTTTGGGCGCATGATTGAATCCGCCCAGGCGGTGAGTACTTGTGTTCAGGGCCGACAGGACGTTGCCGCCTTCGCCCTCGCTGCATAGGTCGATGACCTGACGACAGGCAACAAGAAGCTGCTCTGCGCTGGCTAATGTCTTCTGCTCTTGTTCAAGTGCTTCGATTTCCCCTTCGCTCAAAGCGAGATTTGCCAGCTCTTCAAGCTGATAGCTCAGCAGCTGATAGCGAGCCCGTTGCTCTTCACCGCTGCTCGACAATCGCTCAAGGGTTTGCTTGGTCTGGCGCCAACGCTGTGAAGCCAACTGTACCTGGCGTGCTAGCTCTTTTGCCTCGGCAAATTCATCCAGCAAGCGACGATGGGTATCCGTTTTCAGCAGAGACTGATGTTCATGCTGGCTATGGATGTCGATGAGCAGGCTGCCCAATGCCTTAAGGTCCCCTTGAGGGCAGGGCGACCCGTTGATATAGGCCCGTGAGCGACCTTCGGCTGTGATAACACGGCGCAAAATACACAACCCATCATTATCAAGGTCTCGCTCAGCCAGCCAGCTCTGCGCCTCAGGGATGCGTTTCAGATCAAAGGTGGCCAGAATGTCCGCCTTGTCAGCGCCAGGGCGTACTACGCCGCTATCTGCCCTGTCGCCCATGGTAAGGCCGAGCGCATCGAGCATGATCGATTTGCCGGCGCCCGTTTCGCCGGTAATCACTGTCATGCCACGCTCAAGTTCAAGATCGAGATGTTCAACAATCGCGTAATTACGGACGGACAGATGCACCAGCATGTGGGTGGGCTCCGAAATCTGTTGATCTGGTTATTTATTCAGTGGTGTTCATTTATACAGTTTTTCTTTTCGTTCTGGCAATAAGCTCAACCCTTGAAGCTTTAAATGCTGGCCCCATATAGCGGGCAGAACCGCAGGCTTTGCAGCGCTTTATATGGCGCCTCGCCTGCCAACTGATTCGACAGGAGGACGACATGGCTGACGAACAAAATCCAGATATTCAAAAGCCTGAAACCAATCAAGACGCCCAGGCTTCTCAGGGAGATGACCTGGCTGCTCGCGTAGCGTCATTGGAAGAGCAGCTAGCGGCTGCACAAGATCAGATGCTGCGTAGCGCAGCTGAGTTGCAGAACGTCCGTCGCCGCGCTGAGCAGGATGTCGAGAAAGCGCACAAGTTTGCCTTGGAAAAATTCGCGGGCGACTTACTGGCTGTGATCGATAGCCTTGAGCGTGGTCTTGAGATGTCGGATGCCAACAACGAGGCGCTGCGCCCTATGCGTGAAGGCATGGAGCTGACGCTCAAGGTTTTCCAGGACACGCTCAAGCGTTACCAGGTAGAGGTTATTGATCCGCATGGTGCGCCCTTTAATCCAGAGCATCACCAGGCTATGGCAATGGAGGAAAGTGCCAATGTCGAGCCGGGCAGTGTGCTGAAAGTTTTCCAGAAGGGCTATTCCATCAATGGGCGCCTGTTGCGTCCGGCCATGGTGGTTGTCAGCAAGGCGCCTTCGAGTCAGCAGCCGACAATTAACGAAAAGGCTTGAAATAATCTGCTCGATCCCCATTTGGTGAAACAACCGAGCAAAAAAGATCCGCAGACGGATCGCACGGAATCAAGATTTCTGGAGAGTGAACATGGGTAAGATCATTGGTATCGACCTGGGGACGACCAACTCCTGCGTGGCCATCCTCGAAAACGGCAATGTAAAGGTGCTTGAGAACGCTGAAGGCGCTCGCACCACGCCGTCCATTATTGCCTACACCAACGATGGCGAAACACTGGTAGGTCAGCCTGCTAAGCGTCAGGCGGTGACTAACCCGCAAAACACGCTGTACGCCGTCAAGCGTCTGATCGGCCGCCGCTTCGAAGAGAATGTGGTACAGAAAGATATCCAGATGGTGCCTTACAGCATCGTCAAGGCAGACAATGGTGATGCGTGGGTAGAAGTGAAGGGCCAGAAGATGGCTCCTCCGCAGATTTCTGCCGAAGTGCTGAAGAAGATGAAGAAAACCGCCGAGGATTACCTGGGCGAGACAGTAAGCGAAGCGGTAATTACCGTTCCGGCCTACTTCAATGATAGCCAGCGTCAGGCTACCAAGGATGCCGGTCGTATCGCAGGCTTGGATGTTAAGCGAATCATCAACGAGCCGACGGCTGCTGCGCTGGCGTATGGCCTGGACAAGGCCAAGGGCGACCACACCGTTATCGTGTACGATCTGGGTGGCGGTACCTTCGACGTGTCCGTGATTGAAATCGCGGAAGTGGATGGGGAACACCAGTTCGAAGTACTGGCGACCAATGGTGATACCTTCCTGGGTGGTGAGGACTTCGATATTCGTCTGATCGACTATCTGGTAGACGAATTCAAAAAAGAAAGCGGCATCAACCTCAAGGGTGATCCGCTAGCTATGCAGCGTCTGAAAGAAGCTGCTGAGAAAGCCAAGATCGAGCTTTCTTCGGCTCAACAGACTGATGTGAACCTGCCGTACATTACCGCAGACGCAACAGGCCCCAAGCACCTGAACGTGAAGATCTCCCGTGCCAAGCTGGAGTCGCTGGTTGAGGACTTGGTCGAGCGCACCATCGAGCCCTGCCGCACGGCACTGAAGGATGCCGGTATCGATGTGTCCAGCATCGATGAGGTGATCCTGGTTGGTGGTCAGACGCGTATGCCTCTGGTTCAGAAGCGTGTAGCTGAGTTCTTTGGCAAAGAAGCACGTAAAGATGTCAATCCTGACGAAGCGGTAGCTATCGGCGCTGCGATTCAGGGTGCCGTTCTGGCAGGTGACGTTAAAGATGTTCTGCTACTAGACGTAAGTCCGCTGACGCTGGGCATCGAAACCATGGGCGGCGTGATGACTCCGCTGATCGAGAAAAACACTACGATTCCAACCAAAAAGTCGCAGGTGTTCTCGACGGCAGATGATAACCAGAGCGCTGTGACTATTCATGTGCTGCAGGGTGAGCGTAAGCAGGCTGCACAGAACAAGTCCCTGGGTAAGTTTGACTTGGCTGAGATTCCGCCAGCACCCCGTGGCGTACCGCAGATCGAGGTCACATTCGATATTGATGCCAACGGCATTCTGCATGTGTCTGCCAAGGACAAGGCCACTGGTAAGCAGCAGTCCATTGTCATCAAGGCGTCTTCTGGTCTTTCCGAAGAAGAGATCCAGCAGATGGTTCGTGATGCCGAGGCCAATGCTGATGAGGACCGTAAGTTCGAAGAGCTGGTAACTGCACGTAACCAGGGCGATGCGCTGGCGCACGGCACGCGCAAGATGCTTACCGAAGCGGGTGACAAGGCGAGCGCTGAGGAAAAAGCGGCCATCGAAAAAGCGCTTGGTGAGCTTGAAGCAGCGGTGAAGGGTGATGACAAAGAGGTCATCGAGGCCAAGATGAACGCTTTGTCTCAGGCTTCTGCTCCGTTGGCTCAGAAGATGTATGCTGAGCAGCCTGCTCCAAATGCAGAAGGCGCAGCCAAGGCAGATACCAACAGCGACAAGCCTGCCGGCGATGACGTTGTGGATGCCGAGTTCGAAGAGGTCAAGGACAATAAGTAAGCCTCGCGCTTGCTTGAGCCCCGGCAGGTCACTTGACCTGCCTGATCCGCTGCGCGGGAGCCTGCCTCCCGCGTTGGCGTGTCTGGAGGGTTGAAAAATGAAGGTGCAGGAAACTTATGGCCAAGCGTGATTATTACGAGATTCTTGGTGTCGAGCGTGGCGCTAGTGATGCTGACCTGAAAAAGGCTTACAGGCGCCTTGCGATGAAATATCACCCGGACCGTAATCCGGGCGATAAGGCCGCTGAGGAAAAATTCAAAGAGGCCAATGAGGCCTATGAAGTGCTGTCCGATGCGGGTAAGCGCTCTGCATACGACCAATATGGGCATGCAGGGGTTGATCCCAGCATGGGGGCTGGTGGCTTCGGCGCCGGAGCGGCAGGCGCCAGCTTCTCTGACATATTCGGCGATGTGTTTAGTGACTTCTTTGGTAACGCTCGTGGAGGCGGACGTGGTGGTCCGCAGCGTGGCGCAGACCTGCGTTATACGCTGGATCTAGACCTTGAAGAGGCTGTACGTGGCACTAATGTCACGATCCGTGTCCCGACACTGGTCGGGTGTAAGACCTGTGATGGCAGCGGTGCAAAGCCCGGCACGTCGCCAACTACCTGTACGACCTGTGGTGGTATTGGTCAGGTTCGCATGCAGCAAGGCTTCTTTTCGGTTCAACAGACCTGTCCGCGGTGTCATGGCACTGGCAAGATCATTCCTGAGCCATGCCAGACCTGTCATGGTCAGGGGCGTATCGAAGAGCAGAAGACGCTGTCGGTCAAGGTTCCGGCAGGTGTTGATACCGGTGACCGCATCCGCCTTTCTGGCGAGGGCGAGGCGGGAACGATGGGTGGGCCGGCCGGCGATCTATATGTGGTTGTGAACGTTCGTGAGCATGCCATCTTCCAGCGTGACGGTAAGCATCTCTATTGTGAAGTGCCGATCAGCTTTGCCGATGCGGCGCTGGGAGGCGAGCTGGAGGTGCCAACGCTCGACGGCCGTGTGAAGCTCAAGATTCCAGAAGCCACCCAGACAGGCAAAATGTTCCGCTTGCGCGGTAAGGGTGTTGTGCCTGTGCGCGGGGGGGGGGCGGGTGATCTGATGTGCCGTGTGGTGGTCGAGACGCCTGTTAATCTGGACAAGCGCCAGCGTGAGCTGCTCGAAGAGTTCCGTAATACACTTCAAGGCAATAGCTCGCACTCGCCGCGTGCCAGTGGGTGGTTCGATGGTATGAAGCGGTTTTTCGACGATCTATAAGCTAGGCGGGCACAGGCCTGGCGGCGTGTCGGCCTGTTGCTAGCGGCATGGAGCATAACAATGCGACGTATAGCAGTAATGGGCGCCGCCGGGCGCATGGGTAAGACGCTGGTTGAAGCCGTGCAGCAAACCAGTGGCGCGGCGGGACTGACGGCAGCGGTGGATCGTCCTGACAGTACCTTGGTTGGAGCGGATGCCGGTGAGTTGGCTGGCATTGGTCGTATCGGTGTGCCTTTATCTGGCGATCTGGCGCGGGTTGCCGATGAGTTCGATGTGCTGATTGATTTTACTCATCCAACCGTAACGCTACAGAATCTGACTTATTGCCGTCAGGCAGACAAAGCCATGGTCATTGGGACCACCGGCTTTACTGCAGAGCAGAAACTTATGCTCATGGAGGCGAGTAAACAGGTTCCGATCGTGTTTGCAGCCAATTTCAGTGTAGGCGTCAACCTGTGTTTGAAGCTTCTTGACACGGCTGCTCGTGTGCTTGGAGATGAAGTTGACATTGAGGTTGTCGAGGCTCACCACCGGCATAAAGTCGATGCTCCTTCCGGTACAGCGTTGCGTATGGGCGAAGTCGTTGCGCAGGCCTTGGGCCGAGATCTGAATGAGGTGGCTGTATACGGTCGTGAAGGTCAAACCGGAGCACGTGACCGCAAGACAATTGGTTTTGCTACTGTGCGGGCGGGCGATGTGGTTGGAGACCATACGGTATTGTTTGCTGCCGAGGGCGAGCGAGTCGAGATTACCCACAAGGCGTCAAGTCGCATGACCTTTGCAAAGGGTGCGGTCCGCGCGGCGCTGTGGTTGGAGGGGAAAGAGCCTGGCCTTTACGATATGCAGGATGTTTTAGGGCTGCGTTGAGTTATCTTTTCGCTAGGCACTTATGGGATGCGCTTAGAAGTGCTTTAGATTATCTAGTTTCGTTTTGGCATCTAAGGCGATGAGCTGCATCAATAAGTGTGGATTTGCTCAAGTAATTTCCGTATCATGCAGCTTTAGTGTGTCCACTAAAGCCAGCGCAGCATGATCTAATAAAAAAGCGGGATGCGGTTCATACCACATCCCGCTTTTTTACAACCTGCGTTTGCCTCTTCAGACTAGATTTTGGGAGGTCTCTTGACTAAGCCAGCCATTCTCGCACTTGCCGATGGCACGATTTTCCACGGAGAATCCATCGGTGCCGACGGTCTTACAGTCGGTGAGGTGGTGTTTAATACCGCTATGACCGGCTATCAGGAAATCCTCACCGATCCTTCCTATGCCAAGCAACTCGTAACCCTTACTTATCCTCACATTGGCAACACCGGTACGACACCTGAAGACAGTGAGGCCAATCAGGTATGGGCCTCCGGCCTGATTATTCGTGATCTTCCCCTGGTAGCCAGCAACTGGCGTAACAAGCAGTCACTTCCTGACTATCTTCGTGCCAATCAGACCGTAGCCATTGCTGGAATTGATACCCGCAAGCTGACCCGGATTCTGCGTGAAAAGGGCGCTCAAAACGGCTGCATTCTTGCAGGTGATGACATCACTGAGGCGCAGGCGCTTGAAGCAGCTCGTGCGTTCCCAGGCCTCAAGGGAATGGATCTTGCCAAAGAGGTGAGCGTCAAGCAGTCCTACGAATGGCGCCGCTCTGTTTGGGGGCTGGAGACAGATAGTGCTCCAGAGATTCCGGCTGACCAGTTGCCTTACCATGTGGTTGCGTTTGACTACGGTGTCAAATACAACATCCTCAGGATGTTGGTTGCTCGCGGCTGCCGAATTACTGTTCTGCCCGCGCAAACCCCAGCCAGCGAAGCCTTGGCGTTAAATCCTGATGGTATATTCCTAGCCAATGGTCCGGGAGATCCTGAGCCTTGTGATTATGCAGTCCGGGCTATTCAGGAAGTGCTCGAAACAGACATTCCCGTTTTCGGTATCTGTTTGGGGCATCAGCTTTTAGCGTTGGCCTCTGGTGCGCGTACAGTGAAAATGCCTAACGGGCACCATGGTGCAAACCACCCGGTGCAGGACCTCGATACGGGTGTTGTGATGATCACCAGTCAAAACCACGGTTTTGCTGTAGATGAAGCGACATTGCCGGGCAACGTTCGTGCAACTCACAAGTCGCTGTTCGACGGTACCCTCCAGGGCATCGAGCGTACTGATAAGGTCGCGTTCAGCTTCCAGGGTCATCCGGAAGCAAGTCCGGGGCCGCATGATGTGGCGCCACTGTTTGATCGCTTCATCAATGCCATGGCGGGGCGGCGTTAATAAATGGCTTGGTCGGAGTTGGGTATCACTGACCTTTGGACATATATAGCGGGTGTGATTTTCGTCGTATTGCTGCCCGGTCCCAACTCCCTCTTTGTGCTGGCGTCCTCTGCAAGAAGAGGCGTGGCAGCCGGTTATCGTGCTGCCTTTGGCGTCTTCTTTGGGGATGCGTTGCTTATGACGCTATCCGCGTTGGGAGTAGCCTCACTCCTGAAAGCCGAGCCCCTGTTTTTCATGGGACTCAAGTACCTGGGCGCAGCTTATCTACTGTATCTAGGTGTAGGAATATTACGTGGCGCTTGGCGTCAGTGGCGTTATCCCCTGTCGCCCATTGAGCAGCAGACTCAAGAAGAGGGCATCGACAAGCCTTTTAGAAAGGCACTTCTATTGAGTTTGTCGAATCCAAAGGCCATTTTGTTCTTTGTGTCTTTCTTCATACAGTTTGTCGATCCCGGGTACGCTCATCCAGGGTTGGCATTCGGGGTGCTCGGGCTGATTCTTGAAGTGATTAGCGCGATATACCTCAGTTTTCTGATTTTTACCGGTGTGCGTTTGGCGGCCTGGTTCCGCCAGCGGCAGCGGCTCGCCGCCAGTGCCAATACTGGTGTAGGCGCATTATTCGTTGGCTTTGGTGTGAAGCTGGCGACCGCAACTCTGACTTGATTACTGCAACGAGAATCCCATGCCCAAGCGTACAGACATAAAGAGCATCCTGATCCTCGGTGCCGGCCCTATCGTTATCGGCCAGGCCTGCGAATTCGATTACTCCGGTGCACAGGCCTGTAAGGCCCTGAAAGAAGAAGGTTTCCGCGTCATTCTGGTGAACTCCAATCCGGCCACCATTATGACTGACCCATCCATGGCTGATGCGACCTACATCGAGCCTATCAAGTGGGCGACGGTAGCTAAAATCATTGAGAAAGAGCGCCCTGACGCGCTGCTGCCTACCATGGGTGGCCAGACAGCGTTGAACTGTGCGCTGGACCTTGAGCGTCATGGCGTCCTGGAAAAGTTTGGCGTCGAAATGATCGGTGCCAATGCTGATACGATTGATAAGGCAGAGGACCGCTCCCGTTTCGACAAGGCCATGCGTGCCATCGGCCTGGCCTGTCCGCGCTCGGGTATTGCCCACAGCATGGAAGAGGCGTACGGCGTGCTGGAGCAGGTTGGTTTCCCTTGCATCATCCGCCCATCCTTCACTATGGGTGGCAGTGGTGGCGGTATTGCCTATAACCGTGAAGAATTCGAAGAGATTTGCTCTCGCGGTCTGGACCTTTCACCAACCAACGAGCTTTTGATCGATGAGTCTCTGATCGGTTGGAAAGAATACGAAATGGAAGTTGTCCGCGACAAAAAGGACAACTGCATCATCGTCTGCTCCATCGAAAACTTCGATCCTATGGGGGTGCATACGGGCGACTCCATCACCGTTGCGCCTGCGCAGACGCTAACCGATAAGGAATACCAGATCATGCGTAACGCCTCCCTGGCGGTGCTGCGTGAAATTGGTGTAGAAACCGGTGGCTCCAACGTGCAGTTCGGTATCTGCCCTGATACAGGTCGCATGGTTGTCATCGAGATGAACCCACGTGTCAGCCGCTCTTCAGCGCTGGCATCCAAGGCCACTGGTTTCCCGATTGCCAAAATTGCAGCCAAACTCGCAGTTGGCTACACGCTGGACGAACTGCAGAACGACATTACCGGTGGGCGCACCCCGGCATCGTTCGAGCCGGCTATCGATTATGTCGTAACCAAGATACCGCGCTTTGCCTTTGAGAAATTCCCTAAGGCTGATGCTCGCCTGACTACCCAGATGAAGTCAGTGGGTGAGGTAATGGCGATCGGTCGTACCTTCCAGGAATCGGTCCAAAAAGCATTGCGTGGCCTGGAGGTTGGCGTAAACGGATTTGATCCCAAGCTCAATCCAGAAGATCCTGAAGCCGATAGCATTCTCAAGCGCGAACTTACAGTGCCTGGCGCAGAGCGTATCTGGTACGTCGGAGATGCGTTCCGTCGTGGTCTGAGCGTTGAGCGTGTGTTTGAGCTGACCAAGATCGATCCGTGGTTCCTGGTGCAGATCGAAGACCTGATCAAGGATGAAGAAAAGGTCAAAACCCTGGGATTGGCGGATGTCGATCGTAATCTCATGTGGAAGCTCAAGCGCAAGGGCTTCTCGGACGCACGTCTGGCCAAGCTGCTCGGTGTGACGGAAAAAAGCCTGCGTCGCCATCGCTACAAGCTGGAAGTGCTCCCGGTCTACAAGCGTGTCGATACCTGCGCTGCAGAGTTCGCGACCGACACTGCGTACATGTACTCCACGTATGAGGAGGAGTGTGAGGCCAACCCATCCAGCCGTGACAAGATCATGGTGATTGGGGGTGGCCCCAACCGTATCGGACAAGGTATCGAGTTCGACTACTGCTGTGTTCATGCGGCTCTGGCTATGCGTGAAGATGGTTACGAAACCATCATGATCAACTGCAACCCCGAAACCGTGTCGACGGATTACGACACGTCTGACCGCCTGTATTTTGAGCCGGTTACGCTTGAGGACGTGTTGGAAATCGTGCGTGTCGAGCAGCCTAAGGGTGTAATCGTTCAGTTCGGTGGCCAGACACCGTTGAAGCTGGCTCGCGCGCTGGAGGAGGCCGGGGTTCCGATTATCGGTACCAGTCCCGATGCAATCGATCGTGCTGAGGATCGTGAGCGCTTCCAGCAGATGATCGAGCGTTTGAATCTGCGCCAGCCGCCGAATGCTACTGCTCGCAGCGAAGAAGAAGCGATTGCTGGTGCCAAGCGTATCGGTTATCCGTTGGTGGTTCGCCCTTCATATGTGTTGGGTGGCCGTGCCATGGAAATCGTTTACGAAGAAGAAGAGCTCAAGCGCTACATGCGCGAAGCGGTGCAGGTGTCCAATGATAGCCCTGTGTTGCTGGATCACTTCCTGAACTGCGCGATAGAAGTAGACGTGGATGCAGTATGTGACGGCAAGGACGTAGTCATTGGCGCTATCATGCAGCACATCGAGCAGGCAGGTATCCACTCGGGTGATTCGGCGTGCTCATTGCCTCCGTACTCCCTGCCAGCACACATACAGGATGAAATGCGTGAGCAGATCCGGAAAATGGCGCTGGAGCTTGGCGTGGTCGGACTGATGAACGTGCAGTTGGCCCTTCAGGGGAATGATGTTTATGTGCTGGAAGTAAACCCACGTGCCTCCCGTACAGTGCCATTCGTCTCCAAGTGCATTGGCGAGTCACTGGCCAAGGTAGCGGCACGTGTAATGGCGGGTAAAACCTTGGAAGAGATCGGGTTTACCAAGGAGATCATTCCGCCTTATTACAGTGTGAAGGAGGCAGTGTTCCCCTTCGCCAAATTCCCTGGCGTCGACCCGCTTCTCGGCCCAGAAATGAAATCTACCGGAGAGGTCATGGGCGTAGGCGACAGCTTCGCCGAGGCATTCTCGAAAGCCCAGTTGGGTGCGAGTGAGATTCTTCCTAATAGTGGTTGTGCCTTTATCAGTGTTCGGGATGACGATAAGCCTTTTGTCGCTGAAGTGGCTAAAGAGCTGGTTGAGCTGGGCTTTGAGGTTGTTGCTACGGCTGGTACGGCCCGTGTCATTGAGGAAGCTGGCCTGCCGGTTCGCCGTGTTAACAAGGTGACTGAAGGTCGTCCGCACGTTGTCGACATGATCAAAAATGATGAAATTACATTGGTGATCAATACAACCGAAGGTCGTCAGTCTATTGCTGACTCCTACTCAATTCGCCGGAATGCGCTTCAACACAAGATCTGCTGCACGACAACGCTTGCAGGCGGCCAAGCGATTTGTGAAGCTTTGAAGTTTGGTGCAGAAAAGACTGTGCGCCGGCTTCAAGATTTACATGCAGGAATCAAGGCATGAACAAATATCCTATGACAATCCAGGGCGCTCGCGCCCTGGAGGAAGAGCTCAAGCATCTCAAGACGGAGCTTCGTCCCCAAATTACACAGGCGATTGCCGAGGCGCGAGAGCTGGGTGATTTGAAAGAAAATGCGGAATATCATGCGGCTCGCGAGCAGCAGGGTATGGTCGAGGCGCGTATTCGTGATATCGAAGGGCGTTTATCCAATGCCCAGGTAATCGATATCACAACGATTCCGCGCTCGGGCAAGGTGATTTTTGGTACAACCGTTGAGATCATAAATGTTGATACGGACGAGTCGGTGACGTATCAGATCGTTGGTGACGACGAGGCAGATATAAAGTCTGGCAAGATCTCGGTTAGTTCTCCAATTGCTCGCGCATTAATCGGCAAGCAAGAGGGCGACGCGGTGATCGTCAAGACCCCGGGTGGCGATGTTGAATACGAAATCGTCGAAGTGCGTCATATCTGATGTAGGTAGCCAGCTGTCCAATCGCTTCCCTTGAGGTAGCGATTGGAGGCGGGTAGGCAGGTTGTCAAAAGATGACTTGCCGAACAAGCATTAAGGTGAGAGGTCTGCCCAAGGTGGGCCTGCTTTCTCTTCCCATCAGGCAGAATGCAGTTATCTATATGCCTGATTCGTCCCGGGCATTACAGGCTGTGGCGGACTACGTTTGAAAGCGAACGGTTCTGCGGCTGAGCCTTGCGATAGATAAGTGCCATTTTGCCAATGGTCTGAATCAGGTCGCATTTGGCGGACTGGCAAAGTTCTTCCATTAGGGTTCGCCGATCTTCGCGCTCACTTAAATTGAACTTGACCTTGATGAGTTCATGATCGTTGAGTGCCCGCTCAAGCTCAGCCAGTACACCTTCAGTAAGACCATTTTCACCTACTATCAATACAGGCTTTAAATGGTGTCCGATAGATTTGAATTGCTTTTTCTGCTCTTGATTGAGAGCCATAATTAAACCCCAGAGAAAAGGTATCTATTGTACCCTAGCGGCTAGGTATAGCCCAGAAGGACAGGATAAAGTACGCGTGGCTCGATCAGAAAAGCAGCGTGTTTTTGCTCAGGTAACATTGTTCAGAGTGTTTTCGCGCAACATAAAGTTTTGAACGAATTGGCGAGGCGACTAGTGGAGCTTCCGAACACCTTGTTATTTCTGATAGGGCCCCAATATGTGGGGTTTGAGTACAGTAAGTCAGCTGCAAGCTAAGTATTTTGTAAGCTGGCGCCTGATCCTGCGCAGTGTCTACTGCGTCCGGCTGGTGAATTCTTAATCAAAATATTTCAAGACGAGGGGTTTGGCAGTTACCTGAAGCTGGAGCGGAAGAACTTCGACAAGGTTGTTATGCGCACGTCTTCTGCGTCACAAGATCGTCTGCATGAGCAGTATTTGCTGGTGCGAGGCCTAAAGGTAACGCGCAGTCAGATGCAACGGCAGACTCTTCTGAAAGTCTCAGCTAAAGTGAGAAGAGCGACGGATCTCATAAAGGGTTACAGACGGCCACTGCTCAGCGTCAGCGTTGTGTAGTAACTTACCGGCCAATAGCCGGTTTCGATACGAACGGTTCCAAGCGAAGCCGGCTCAGAGGGTAGTCAATTGAACGATATGGCAAAGAATCTGATTCTATGGCTCATCATCGCGGCCGTACTGGTCACGGTGATGAACAATTTCTCCAGTCCCAATGAGCCGCAAACGCTCAATTATTCTGACTTCATTCAGCAAGTGAAGGACGGTCAGGTTGAGCGTGTGACTGTCGACGGTTACGTCATCACGGGAAAACATCGTGGCGGCGATACGTTCAAGACGGTTCGGCCTGCTATTCAGGACAACGGTCTGATTGGTGATCTGGTCAACAATAATGTGGTCATTGAAGGCAAAATGCCTGAACAGCAGAGCATCTGGACGCAGCTACTTGTAGCGAGCTTCCCGATTCTGGTGATCATTGCCGTGTTCATGTTCTTTATGAGGCAGATGCAAGGCGGCGCAGGTGGACGCGGCGGCCCCATGAGCTTCGGCAAGAGCAAGGCACGACTACTATCTGAAGATCAGGTGCGAACAACGTTCGCAGACGTTGCTGGCTGTGATGAGGCGAAAGAAGAAGTTACCGAGCTGGTAGAGTTTCTGCGTGACCCCGGTAAGTTTCAGCGTCTGGGTGGACGTATTCCTCGTGGTGTGCTGATGGTAGGTCCGCCCGGTACAGGCAAGACCCTGTTAGCAAAGGCTGTTGCCGGTGAGGCCAAGGTACCTTTTTTCACTATTTCAGGTTCCGACTTCGTTGAAATGTTCGTGGGCGTTGGTGCTAGCCGTGTTCGTGACATGTTTGATCAGGCGAAAAAACATGCGCCCTGCATTATTTTTATCGACGAGATCGATGCGGTTGGCCGCCACCGTGGAGCGGGTATGGGCGGTGGTCATGATGAGCGTGAGCAGACCCTGAACCAGTTGCTGGTTGAGATGGACGGCTTCGAAATGAATGACGGTATTATCGTCATAGCTGCTACCAACCGTCCTGATGTACTTGACCCTGCTTTACTACGCCCGGGTCGCTTCGATCGTCAGGTCGTAGTAGGTCTTCCAGATATTCGTGGTCGTGAGCAAATCCTTAAGGTTCACATGCGGAAAGTTCCAATGGGAGATCGTGTGGATGCCGCTGTTATTGCGCGTGGCACCCCGGGGTTTTCGGGCGCTGACCTTGCCAATCTGGTAAACGAAGCCTCTCTATTTGCAGCGCGTTCCAATAAGCGCACCGTAGATATGCGTGAATTCGAGTTGGCCAAAGACAAGATCATGATGGGCGCAGAGCGCAAGACAATGGTCATGTCCGAGAAGGAGAAGCGCAACACTGCTTATCACGAGGCGGGGCACGCTATCGTAGGTCGCCTGGTGCCTGAACATGACCCTGTCTACAAGGTCTCGATTATTCCTCGTGGACGCGCTTTAGGTGTAACCATGTTCCTGCCTGAGGAGGATCGTTACAGTCTGTCCAAGCGGGCGTTGGAGAGTCAGATCTGCTCGCTGTTTGGAGGACGAATCGCTGAGGAGATGACGCTTGGCTTCGAAGGCGTCACTACTGGCGCTTCGAATGACATCATGCGCGCTACCCAGTTGGCTCGCAATATGGTCACCAAGTGGGGCTTGTCTGAAAAGCTCGGCCCGCTACTCTACGGTGAGGAAGAAAGTGAAAGCTTCCTGGGCCGTGGTTCGGGTGGTGGTAGCGGCAGCATGTCAGGTGAGACAGCCAAAGAGATCGACTCTGAAATCCGGCGAATCATCAATGACTGTTACAACACAGCCAAGCGTCTGTTGGATGAGAATCGAGACAAGCTGGAAATGATGTCTGACGCTCTGATGAAGTACGAGACGATTGATGCTGATCAGATCGACGACATCATGGCAGGTCGTGTACCGAGGGAGCCGCGTGATTGGCAGGACGGTTCAGGTCCTACCGGCACCAATGCTACTCAAGGAGATAGTCGTCCCGAAACACCAATAGGTGGACCGGCAGGCGAGCACTAATTTCTCCATGATTCCTGTTTCAATCCAAACCCGATTGCTTTGCGGCAGTCGGGTTCTTGATTTATCACATCCCCATGTCATGGGGATCCTCAATGTCACCCCTGATTCCTTTTCTGATGGCGGCCGGTTCAATACCTTGGATAGCGCGCTGTTTCATGCGCGTGCTTTGGTATCGGCAGGTGCCACCCTTGTTGATATTGGCGGCGAGTCAACAAGGCCTGGAGCTCCTGCTGTTTCAGAGGACGAAGAGCTCAGTCGGGTAGTGCCTGTAGTTGAAGCTATATCTAAAGAATTGGACGTTATCATTTCGGTTGATACCTCTTCACCTCAGGTGATGCTTGAGAGTGCAAAAGTGGGGGCGGGACTGATTAATGACGTGCGTGCCTTGAAGCGTCCCGGTGCGCTTGAGGCTGCCGCCGCAACAGGCTTACCTGTCTGTCTGATGCATATGCAGGGTGAGCCTGGGACAATGCAGCAAAACCCTCATTATGAGGATGTAGTTACCGATGTGATTGCCTTCCTGAGTGAGCGGGTTGCTGCTTGTGAAAAGGAAGGGATTCGTCGCGACCAACTTATTCTTGATCCTGGCTTCGGGTTTGCCAAAACGCTTGAGCATAACCTTGTTCTGTTCAAGCGTATGCCAGAGTTGTTTGAGCTAGCGTTGCCGCTGTTAGTAGGCGTTTCACGTAAGAGCATGATCGGGGCGGTCCTGACCAAGCCTGTCGAAGAGCGTTTATATGGCAGTCTCGCTTTAGCTGCACTCGCGGTTGCCAAGGGAGCCAGTATTATCCGGGTGCATGATGTAGAGCAGACGGTTGATGTTATAAAAATGATTGCTGCGGTAGAGCAGGCTTAAGGCAAGGCGATAGCAATGGCTAGAAAGTATTTTGGAACAGATGGAATTCGTGGTCGCGTAGGTGAGTATCCCATTACGCCTGACTTTATGTTGAAGTTGGGATGGGCTGCGGGCATTGCGTTTCGTAGTCAGGGTATCTGTCGTGTCTTAGTGGGTAAGGATACGCGTAACTCTGGTTATATGTTCGAATCTGCACTTGAGGCCGGCCTTTCAGCCGCTGGCGCAGATGTCATGCTTTTAGGGCCGATGCCAACGCCAGGTATCGCTTATCTTACACGTACATTCCAGGCTAATGCCGGTATTGTTATCAGTGCCTCCCATAACCCGTTCTACGATAACGGGATCAAGTTCTTTTCCGGGTTGGGCACTAAGTTGCCTGATGAGGTAGAGCTGATGATTGAGGAGCTACTGGATCAGCCGATGACTGTTGTGGAATCTGCTCGCATCGGTAAAGTGTCTCGTATCAATGATGCCGCAGGGCGCTATATAGAGTTCTGCAAAAGTAGTGTGCCAGCGGGTACCAGTTTTGCTGGTATGCGGATCGTAGTCGACTGTGCTCATGGTGCGACTTACAAGATTGCCCCAAGTGTCTTCCGTGAGCTGGGTGCTCAGGTTAGTGTTATCGGTGCTCAGCCAGATGGTCTCAATATCAACAAAAATTGCGGCTCTACTCATTTAGGCGAGCTGCAGAAGGCTGTGCGGGATCAGCATGCTGACCTTGGTATTGCCTTTGATGGCGATGGTGATCGTGTGTTGATGGTTGATCATACAGGCGCAATCGTTGATGGGGACGAGCTCTTATTCCTGATTGCGAAGGATCTCAAAGGCCGCAATCGCCTTGATGGTGGGGTCGTGGGTACTCAGATGAGCAATCTAGGGTTGGAGCTTGGTCTGGCTGAGTTGGGAATTCCATTTGCCAGGGCCAAGGTCGGCGACCGCTATGTCATGGCTGAGCTCTTGTCCAAGAAATGGACGCTAGGTGGCGAGAGTTCTGGTCACATTGTATGTTGCCAGTACACCACAACGGGCGATGCCATTATTTCCGCTTTGCAGGTTTTGATGGCATTGAGGCGCGCTGGGCAAACATTGGCAGAGGCGCGTAAGGGCCTCAAAAAGTATCCTCAAGTGCTTATCAATGTGCGCTACTCCGGAGACGTAGACCCCTTGGCGCATCCTGACGTACAAAAAGCATGTACAGAAGTGACCGAGCAAATGGCGGGTAAAGGGCGTGTTTTACTGCGTAAGTCGGGAACAGAACCGCTTGTTCGAGTAATGGTTGAAGGCAGCGACGAACGCCAGGTTCACAAGCATGCAGAAGCCTTGGCTAAGCTGGTAAGTGAGGTATGTGCTTGATTTGGCTTGTCAAAGCAAAAAAACTTAGATAATATCTGCGCCCACTTCGCTCACTGAGGCATTAGCATGCGCAAGCCTTTGGTCGCTGGTAACTGGAAAATGCACGGAACACGTGCAGATGTAGCCGAGCTGATAGAAGGGTTGAGTAAGCTCGCCTTGTCTGATGAAGTTGAGATGGTAGTGTTTCCGCCATTTCTGTTTATTGATCAGGTAGAGGTAGGCCTTGCGGATAGTAGTATAGGCCTCGGCGCACAAGATTGTGCCGTGCAGCCTGAGCAAGGTGCGCTCACTGGTGAGATAGCAGCTTCTCAGTTGCGTGATGTGGGCTGTGGATATGTCCTTGTAGGGCATTCCGAGCGTCGTTTGATCTTGCTGGAAGATGACGATACGGTTGCAAAAAAGTTTGCTTCAGCCCAAAAGATGGGTATAGTGCCGGTCCTTTGTGTTGGTGAGACTCGAGAGCAGCGAGAAGCTGGTAAAACCTTTGACGTTGTTAAAGGGCAGCTCAAATCTGTAATAGATGTGCTGGGTATCGAGGCTTTTGAGTCTGCGGTTGTAGCCTATGAGCCTGTATGGGCGATAGGTACAGGATTGACAGCAACTCCTGATGAAGCTCAGGCGGTGCATCAGGAACTGCGACAGTTTATCCGCTCTTATAGCAGTGTTGTGGCTGATAAAGTTCGGCTGCTATACGGTGGAAGTGTAAAGGGCGGTAATGCTGCCGAATTGTTCGGTATGCCTGATATCGATGGTGGGCTTGTAGGTGGAGCCTCCCTAAATGCGAATGAATTTGGCGTGATTTATCACGCTGCTGGAAGTAAATGATGTTAGAAACTCTAGTTGTTGTCGTGCATCTGCTAATGGCGCTGGGACTGGTTGTCCTGGTTCTTCTTCAGCAGGGTAAAGGTGCGGACGCTGGTGCTTCTTTTGGTGCAGGTGCTTCGGGTACTGTTTTTGGAAGCCAAGGCTCTGCTACCTTTTTGAGTCGTTTTACTGCTATACTGGCGGCGGTTTTTTTTGCTACTAGTTTAGGTTTGGCTTATTTCGCTAAGGAAAAAGCCAACGCGTTGCAGGAAGTGGGACTTCCTAAGCCTGCAGCCATGCAGCAGGCGCCTGAAGTTCAGAAGCCTGCGGCAAATGATGATGTTCCCATGTCACAGCAGAAACCTTCGGCATCCTCAGAAGGTGATGTTCCGGGAAATCAGAAATAGTAAGAAGTTTTTGCCGAAGTGGTGGAATTGGTAGACACGCTATCTTGAGGGGGTAGTGGCCAACGGCTGTATGGGTTCGAGTCCCATCTTCGGCACCATATTTAGACACTGAAAATAGTGTAGTGAGCGTAAGTAGATTGACCTGAAAGAGACTCTTTCTTATACTTTCGCTCCAGCTTTGACGCGGGGTGGAGCAGTCTGGTAGCTCGTCGGGCTCATAACCCGAAGGTCGTAGGTTCAAATCCTGCCCCCGCAACCAGTCAACAAAGGCCCCTTTATAGGGGCTTTTTGTTAGCTGAACAATCAGGTCGTGCGTTCTTGCAGCGACCACAAGGGATGGGCGTTATCGCCCATTTTTTATTTGCACAGCATGCGTGAGGCAACCAGGTGTCGAGCAAGCTAGAACAGTTGCAAGCCATGCTGGCCCCCGTCATCGAAGCGCTTGGCTATGAATGCTGGGGCATCGAGTACATTTCCCAGGGCCGGCATTCTCTGCTAAGGGTCTATATCGATCATTCAAACGGAATTCTGGTTGAGGACTGTGAAAAAGTCAGTCGTCAAGTTAGCGGGATTTTAGACGTAGAAGATCCTATTTCGGGCGAATACACCTTGGAGGTTTCATCTCCAGGTATGGATAGACCTTTATTCACTCTTGAGCAATTCAACGCTTTTGTCGGTGAGCAAGTAAAAATAAGGCTTCGTTCGCCTTATGAAGGCCGCCGCAATTTTCAAGGCCTTTTGCGCGGTGTGGAAGAACAGGATGTCGTGGTTCAGGTTGATGACCATGAATATCTGCTTCCCGTCGAGATGATCGATAAGGCTAATGTCATTCCCCGATTTGAATAAGGCGCAAATCCGCGGATCCCAAAGGATTGCGACAGGCGAGGCGTACGATGAGTAAAGAAGTTCTACTGGTAGTGGAATCGGTTTCCAATGAAAAAGGTGTTCCGCCCGGTGTCATTTTTGAGGCATTGGAGCTAGCCCTGGCCACTGCCACAAAGAAACGCTACGAAGAAGATGTAGAGCTGCGTGTGGCTATTAATCGCCACAACGGTAGTTATGAAACGTTTCGCTGCTGGACAGTTGTCAAAGATGAAGACTTTGATAATCCAGCAGCAAACCTGACGCTCGATGAGGCTCAGGAAATCAATCCAGATGCCAAAATTGGCGATCTGATTGAAGAAAAGATCGAATCCATAGAGTTCGGCCGCATTGCGGCTCAAACAGCCAAGCAAGTTATTGTCCAGAAAGTGCGTGAAGCTGAGCGTGCTCAGATTGTTGATGCTTACCGCGAAAAAGTGGGTGAGATCATTTCTGGTACAGTCAAAAAAGTTACGCGAGACAATGTAATCGTCGACTTGGGCAACAATGCAGAAGCCTTACTGGCTCGTGATCAGATCATCCCACGGGAAAACTTCCGTGTTGGCGTTCGGGTTCGTGCACTGCTCAAGGAAATCCGTACGGAAAATCGTGGCCCTCAGCTAATCCTGTCGCGCACAGCGCCTGAAATGTTGATTGAGCTGTTCCGGATTGAAGTACCGGAAATATCTGAGCAGCTGATTGATGTTATGGCCGCTGCTCGGGATCCAGGCTCGCGTGCCAAAATTGCCGTGCGCTCGAAAGACAAGCGTATCGATCCGCAGGGTGCCTGTATCGGCATGCGGGGATCGCGTGTCCAGGCCGTGTCTGGCGAATTGGGCGGTGAGCGAGTAGACATCGTTTTGTGGGATGACAACCCTGCTCAGTTCGTTATCAATGCCATGGCGCCTGCTGAGGTTGCGTCAATCATTGTTGATGAAGATACCCACACCATGGATATCGCAGTTGCCGCTGATAATTTAGCTCAGGCTATTGGTCGTAGTGGCCAAAACGTTCGCCTTGCAAGTCAATTGACAGGCTGGACGCTGAACGTGATGACCGAAGAGGACATCATGGCCAAGCAGCAGGCAGAGACGGGCGATATTCTTCAGCAGTTTGTAGACGAACTGGACGTAGATGAAGAGTTGGCTCAGGTGTTGGTTGAAGAAGGTTTCACCACGCTCGAAGAAATCGCCTACGTTCCCATGGAGGAAATGCTCAATATTGATGGTTTCGATGAAGACATCGTCAATGAGCTTCGTAATAGGGCTAAGGACCGCCTGTTAACCCGTGCCATCGCGACGGAAGAACAACTGGCTGACAAGAAGCCGGAAGAAGATTTGCTTAGTCTCGAAGGCATGACTGAGGAACTCGCGCTTGAGCTGGCGCAGCGAGGCGTTGCCAATCGCGAAGATCTTGCCGAGCAGTCCATTGATGACCTGCTCGATATTAACGGCATGAATGAAGAGCGTGCCGGCAAGTTGATCATGGCTGCCCGTGCCCATTGGTTTGAGTGAGCGGTGCTGCCTGAGGAGAAGAGTGCATGACGCAAGTCACGGTGAAAGAACTGGCCCAAACGGTCAATACACCGGTTGAACGCCTGCTGCAGCAAATGCGGGAAGCGGGTCTGTCCCATAGCAGTGCAGACCAGGTTGTGACCGACACTGAAAAGCAAAAACTGCTGTCTCATCTGAAAGGAAACACCAAGCTGGACGAACCGCGTAAAATAACGCTCCAGCGCAAGACTCAAACGACATTGAAGGTGTCTGGAAGCAAGACGGTTAATGTCGAAGTCCGTAAAAAGAAGACCTACGTCAAGCAAAGTCCCGATGAGTTGGCGACCGAACAGCAGCGTGAGCTTGAGGCGCAGCGCGAGGCCGAAGAGGCTGCTCGCTTGAAGGCCGAAGAAGAAGCTCGCCAGCGAGCAGAAGAAGAGATTCGCTTGAAGGCCGAAGAGGAAGCTCGCCTTAAAGCTGAAGAAGAAGCTCGCCAGCAGGCTGCTGCCAAGGCCGCTCAAGAAGTGGCAGAAGCGGCTGCGAAAGCCGCTACAGAAACCAAGCCCGAGGAAGTAGTGGAAGAAGTGGTTGCAAATAAAGCAGCACCGGCAGCGCCGGCAGCTGCATCTGATGAGCGTAAGCGCGAAGAACCGCGTCGTCCCGTAGCGCCGCCTGTAGCAGGCAAGCGGGATGAGGATGAGCGTCGCGATCGCAAGCATGCACAGCACCGTCCTTCCTTGAAGGAGAAGGATAAGGTTAGT
Organism: Pseudomonas sp. MAG002Y; assembly: GCF_019400845.1. NCBI lineage: Bacteria > Pseudomonadati > Pseudomonadota > Gammaproteobacteria > Pseudomonadales > Pseudomonadaceae > Pseudomonas > Pseudomonas sp. MAG002Y. The sequence continues at coordinate 204,054 of NZ_WOEJ01000008.1, forward strand.
AGTCCGCGCGTTGTTCGTAGCGCCGGCGATGATGAAGATGATGGTTTTGGCGGTCGCCGTGGCGGCCGAAACAAGTCCAAGCTCAAAAAGCGTAACCAGCATGGCTTCCAGAACCCTACAGGGCCGGTTGTTCGTGAAGTCGCTTTAGGCGAAACAATTACTGTTGCCGAGCTGGCCCAGCAGATGTCTGTCAAGGCAGCTGAAGTCATCAAGTTCATGTTTAAGATGGGCTCGCCTGCCACGATCAACCAGGTGCTGGATCGTGAAACCGCTCAGCTGGTTGCTGAGGAGCTTGGTCACAAGGTTAAGCTGGTTAGCGAAAATGCGTTGGAAGAGCAGCTGGCTGAGTCCCTCAAGTTCGAAGGCGAGCAGGTTCACCGTGCGCCGGTGGTTACGGTCATGGGTCACGTTGACCATGGCAAGACTTCCTTGCTGGACTACATCCGTCGCGCCAAGGTTGCAGCAGGCGAAGCGGGTGGCATTACCCAGCATATCGGCGCCTACCATGTAAACACTGATCGTGGCATGGTGACGTTCCTGGATACCCCTGGTCACGCAGCATTTACTGCCATGCGTGCTCGTGGTGCTCAGGCAACCGACATTGTTATTCTGGTTGTAGCGGCCGATGACGGTGTCATGCCACAGACAGAAGAAGCTATCCAGCACGCTAAGGCTGCTGGTGTGCCGATCGTTGTTGCAGTAAACAAGATCGACAAGCCTGATGCAGATCCGGACCGTGTTAAACATGATCTGGCTGGGCGTGATGTCATCCCAGAAGAGTGGGGCGGTGATACTCAGTTTGTTCATGTATCTGCCAAAGCAGGTACTGGCGTTGATGAGCTGTTAGAAGCCATTCTTCTGCAGGCTGAAGTTCTTGAATTGACTGCAACACCTTCGGCTCCAGGTCGTGGTGTAGTAATTGAGTCGCGCCTTGATAAGGGTCGCGGACCGGTTGCTACTGTTCTGGTGCAAAACGGTACTCTGCGTCAGGGTGATATGGCCCTGGTCGGTGTTAACTTCGGTCGTATCCGTGCCATGCTCGATGAGAACGGCAAGCCGATCAAAGAGGCAGGCCCATCCATCCCCGTCGAAATTCTTGGCTTGGATGGCACGCCGGATGCCGGTGATGAGCTGACTGTTCTGACCGATGAGAAAAAAGCGCGTGAAGTTGCCTTGTTCCGTCAGGGTAAGTTCCGTGAGGTCAAGCTGGCACGTGCTCAGGCAGGCAAGCTCGAAAATATTTTCGAAAACATGGGCCAAGACGAGAAAAAGACGCTTAACATCGTTCTCAAGTCCGATGTGCGCGGTTCTCTAGAGGCTCTGCAAAGCTCGCTAAGTGGTCTGGGTAACGATGAAGTTCAGGTGCGTGTTGTTGCTGGTGGTGTAGGGGGTATCACTGAAAGTGATGCGAACCTAGCGCTGGCTTCTAATGCGGTTCTCTTCGGCTTTAACGTTCGTGCCGATGCTGGTGCTCGTAAGATCATTGAGCAGGAAGGTTTGGATCTACGTTATTACAACGTGATCTACGACATTATCGAAGATGTTAAGAAAGCGCTAACGGGTATGCTGGGCAGCGATGTTCGCGAGAACATTCTGGGCATTGCAGAAGTTCGTGACGTCTTCCGCTCGCCGAAGTTTGGCGCTGTTGCAGGCTGTATGGTTGTTGAAGGCATGGTCCATCGCAATCGTCCGATTCGTGTTCTACGTGAAGATATTGTGATCTTTGAAGGTGAACTTGAATCTCTGCGTCGCTTCAAAGATGACGTGGCTGAAGTTCGTGCCGGCATGGAATGCGGTATCGGTGTGAAGAGCTATAACGACGTTAAGGTCGGCGATAAGATCGAAGTTTTCGAGAAGGTCGAAGTAGCACGCTCGCTGTAATTCACGCAAGCGAAAAGCCAGGAGCTGGAAGTTGCCGCAAGGCAGCTTCCAGCTTCGTCTTTTTAACAGCACCTGGCTTTAAGAGAGAGCGAAGATGGCTAAAGAATACACTCGTACTCAGCGCATCGGTGATCAGATGCAGCGTGAGTTAGCGCTTTTGATTCAGCGGGAAATTAAAGATCCTCGTCTGGGCCTGGTAACGATTACTGACGTCAATGTGGCGCGTGATCTTTCCCACGCCAAAGTATTTATTACTGTTTTGGGTAAAGATTCGTCTGAGGATATTGCCCAGAATTTAGGGATTCTGAATGAAGCCTCTGGCTTTTTGCGTCAGCAGTTAGGACGCGCAATGAAGCTTAGGACGATCCCGCAAATGCGCTTTCATTATGATGAGAGCATCCGTCGCGGAGCGGAACTGTCTGCGTTGATCGAGCGTGCAGTATCTGAAGATCGTCGTCACGAGGATGGAGAGTAAGCGTGGCGCAAGTGAAACGAATCCGTCGATCGGTTAACGGTATTCTGGTACTCGACAAGCCGAGAGGCCTGACCTCTAATGCGGCCCTGCAGAAGGTACGCTGGTTGCTTAATGCTGAAAAAGCGGGGCATACCGGTAGCCTTGATCCATTGGCAACAGGTGTTTTGCCGTTGTGCTTTGGTGAGGCAACAAAGTTCTCCCAGTATCTGCTTGATGCGGATAAAGGGTATGAAACGGTTATGCAGCTAGGTGTCACTACAACGACAGGTGATGCCGAGGGAGAAATCGTTGACCGTCGAGAGGTAAACCTTGACGCCTCGGCTGTAGAAGCAGCCCTGCCAGTGTTTCGAGGTGATATCCTACAGGTTCCGCCTATGTATTCGGCGCTGAAGCGAGACGGTCAGCCGCTCTATAAGCTGGCTCGTGCAGGCGAGGTGGTGGAGCGTGAACCGCGTTCTGTTACTATTAGCCGTCTCGAGCTGCTGGCGCTGACAACGGATCGCGCTACACTCGATGTGCACTGTAGCAAGGGCACCTACATTCGGTCCCTGGTCGAAGACTTAGGCCAGACGCTTGGTTGCGGAGCTCATGTAGCGGAACTACGCAGAACTCAGGCAGGCCCCTTCGCTCTGGCTCAGTCTGTAAGCCTTGAGGTGCTTGAAAAAGCGCACGAAGAAGGTGGTGCAGAAGCGTTGGATGCCTTCCTGCTCCCGGTTGATAGTGGTCTGGAGCACTGGCCGCTGCTACAACTGACCGAGCACACAGCCTACTATTGGTTGCATGGTCAGCCGGTGCGAGCGGCGAACGCGCCCAAATTTGGCTGGATGCGAGTACAGGATAATGAAGGTCGCTTCATCGGTATCGGTGAGGTGACTGACGACGGGCGTATTGCGCCGCGTCGTTTGGTTCGGTCGTAAGACTGATATGAGGGTGGCTGTTAACAGGCATGGTCATTCCTCTTCTCTGAACACGGGGGTAGTTCCCTCGGCCTGTTATATCTAGGAGCCCTATCATGGCACTTAGCGTTGAAGAAAAAGCCCAGATCGTTAACGACTACAAGCGCGGCGAAGGCGATACCGGTTCTCCGGAAGTGCAGGTTGCTCTGCTGTCTGCCAATATCGACAAGCTGCAGGGTCACTTCAAGGCCAACAGCAAGGACCACCACAGCCGTCGTGGTCTGATCCGTATGGTTAACCAGCGTCGTAAGCTGCTGGACTACCTGAAGGCCAAGGACACTACTCGTTACAGTGACCTGATCAGCCGTCTGGGCCTGCGTCGTTGATCACGATGCAAGCTGGACGCTAGTCGCTTAAAAGCTGGGGGTCGGCTATGCCGGTTTCCAGCTTTTTTGCTTCATGCGTCCCCTGAGATCGCGCCGGGTCCGATACCCCGCCGCTCTCAAGATTTCCCCAAGGGCAATACAAGAAGGAAATACTGTGAATCCAGTAATCAAGACATTCAAATTCGGTCAGCAGACCGTAACCCTGGAGACGGGCCGTATTGCGCGTCAGGCCAGTGGTGCAGTACTTGTCAGTACTGAAGACGTTAGCGTTCTGGTCACTGTTGTGGGTGCCAAGTCTCCAGCAGAAGGCCGTGACTTCTTCCCGCTGTCTGTCCACTATCAGGAAAAGACGTATGCGGCAGGTCGTATCCCCGGTGGCTATTTCAAGCGTGAAGGTCGTCCAAGCGAAAAGGAAACATTGACCTCCCGCCTGATCGATCGCCCGATTCGTCCTCTATTCCCCGAAGGCTTCATGAACGAAGTACAGGTTGTCTGTACTGTAGTTTCTACCAACAAGAAGTCTGATCCGGATATTGCTGCCATGATCGGTACTTCTGCCGCTCTGGCTATTTCCGGCATTCCGTTCGCGGGCCCGATTGGTGCTGCACGCGTAGGGTTCCACCCAGAGCTGGGCTATATCATCAACCCAAGCTATGAGCAGCTTCAGAGTTCCAGCCTGGACATGGTTGTCGCAGGTACCTCTGACGCGGTTCTAATGGTTGAGTCCGAAGCGGACGAGCTGACTGAAGACCAGATGCTGGGCGCTGTACTGTTTGCCCATGAAGAGTTCCAGGTTGTCATCGAGGCAATCAAGGCATTTGCTGCTGAAGCAGGCAAGCCTACGTGGGACTGGCAAGCTCCGGTCGAGAACACAGCTTTGGTTAACCAGCTGCGTGCCGAATTTGGTGAGGCAATCTCTCAGGCTTATACCATTACCATCAAGCAGGACCGTTATGCGGCTCTGGGTGAGCTGCGCGATCAGGCTGTTGCCAAGTTTGCAGGTGAGGAAGAGGGTCAGTACAGTACCGCCGAGGTCAAGGAAATTTTTGGCCTGCTGGAGTATCGCACTGTACGTGAGAACATCGTAGGCGGTAAGCCGCGTATCGATGGTCGTGATACCCGTACTGTTCGTCCGCTGAATATTGAAGTGGGTGTGCTGCCCAAGACTCACGGCTCTGCATTGTTTACGCGTGGTGAAACTCAGGCGCTGGTAGCGACTACCCTGGGTACCGCCCGCGATGCTCAGATCCTCGACATGCTGGAAGGCGAGCGCCGTGACACCTTTATGCTGCACTACAACTTCCCGCCTTTCTCGGTCGGTGAGTGCGGACGTATGGGTAGCCCAGGCCGCCGTGAAATTGGTCATGGCCGTCTGGCACGCCGTGGGGTGCAGGCTATGCTGCCTTCTCAGGAAGAGTTTCCCTACAGCATTCGTGTTGTTTCAGAGATCACTGAATCAAACGGCTCAAGCTCCATGGCTTCTGTCTGCGGTGCCTCGTTGGCATTGATGGATGCTGGTGTTCCAGTTCGCGCTCCGGTTGCTGGCGTTGCGATGGGCCTGGTAAAGGAAGGCGACAGATTTGCTGTTCTGACCGATATTCTAGGTGATGAAGATCACCTCGGCGATATGGACTTCAAGGTGGCCGGTACTGACAAGGGCGTTACCGCTCTGCAGATGGACATCAAGATCAACGGTATTACCGAAGAGATCATGGAAGTCGCTCTGGCTCAGGCTCTGGAGGCTCGCCTCAACATCCTGTCCCAGATGAATCAGGTAATCGCCAAGCCGCGTGCAGAGCTGTCTGCCAATGCACCGACCATGATTGCCATGAAGATCGAGCCGGACAAGATCCGCGACGTCATCGGTAAAGGCGGCGCTGTTATTCGTGGTATCTGTGAAGAAACCAAGGCGTCGATCGACATCGAAGATGATGGCAGCGTCAAGATTTACGGCGAAACCCGTGAAGCTGCCGAAGCCGCCAAGCAGCGCGTTCTGGGTATTACTGCAGAAGCTGAAATTGGCAAGATCTACGTTGGTAAGGTCGAGCGTATTGTCGATTTCGGTGCGTTCGTAAATATCCTGCCTGGCAAAGATGGTCTGGTACACATTTCCCAGATCAGCGATCAGCGCATCGAAAAGGTTTCCGATGTACTGAAAGAAGGACAGGAAGTGAAGGTATTGGTATTGGACGTGGATAACCGCGGCCGTATCAAGCTCTCTATCAAGGATGTCGCAGCAGCTGAAGCTTCTGGCGCCTGATAGTTAGTAAGTTGAAAGCCCAGCCTTGGCTGGGCTTTTTTATGTCCGTTGTTCATGCAACTTGCATGTATTGCATGAACGATTTATTGCAATGTGCAACGATTTATTAAAAAGCCAAATCGTTAAGTTATTGATATTTAATAACTTTTTTGTGAGGCCGAGTTGGCATGCTGATTGCGATCATGATTAGTGCTAGCGCCAGGATACGGCGTACACTCAAAACAGGAGTCACACCATGAAGAAGACTTTCAGCCATTTCGCTCTTGCCGCCGCCGCTGTTACCGCTCTAAGCATGCCGCTTGCCGGAGGTGCGTTTGCTGCCACAAACCATCAAACGATGACGTTGGCCGCTAATGACAACGTGGAGAAGGCAGAGGAAACAGTTTCCGACACATGGATCACTGGAAAGGTGAAATCTTCTTTCCTTGCTGATGATCATATCAAAGGGACCGATATCAAGGTTGAGACCAACAAAGGTGTAGTCTCCCTTTCAGGTACCGTTGCGACAGACGCTCAGCGTGAGCTGGCTGTTGAAAAAGCAAAAAATATCAAAGGTGTTAAAGCCGTATCGGCTGATGGCTTGAAATCGGCCGAGTAATCTAAAGTGGCGGGCTTGAAGCCCGCCACTTTTAGTATCTGTGAGGTGAGTGCCATGTCTGGAAAAGCAGATGCCTTTGTGGATCTGATTGAAGTTTCTCGTAATGGCAGAACATTCTACGAGTCAGCGATCAATGTGGTGAGCAGTCCCCAGCTCAAAGCGTTGTTCTCTGAGATGGCTCAGATGAAAGCGGGTCTGGTTATCCTGTTAAGTAGCCAGACATCCTTGCATGGCAGGCAGCCTGCTAATGACAGTCTTTTTGTAAGCTCCTTCAAAGAGCTTTATGAACAGACCAGAGCTGCTCTAGCAGAAGCGGGGGATACCACCTATATTCAAGTGTTAGAGGAGTCTGAGGACCAGCTTCTCCACCTGCTGGAACAGGCCATACACGATATGCCGGAACTGGAAGCCAAGCCGCTGGTTCAGGAGCAGCTACAAAAAGCCAAGCTGTGCCATGATCACCTTTTAGAGCTCAAGCTTCGCCTCAACGTGGCGTAATTACTGCTCGCGCTTGCTTTCAATCTTGAACAGCCGGCCGCCGCGAAACGTCAAATAGTGATACATGCCATTCCATGGTCCATACACCCATTCTTCGACTTTAACGTCGCTGCGTCTTCTGTAACTGTCTACGACCTCAATGTAACCTAGGTTAGCACGGCTGCCGGGCCTTCCACATTTACGGTAAATTTCGCTGATATGGTCATCTGTATTGACCAGCTGACTACCGCATCGTAAGGACTCGGCATGAGCAGGCCACACTATGATAGGGAGGATGAGCAGTACAGAGAATCGAAGAGCATTAAAGGGCATGAACAGGCTCTAATCACGTGTGAATTCGATGCTAACAAGCCGGTTGGCTTCAAATGTCAAGATGTAGGTTCCACCATTCCAGGGACCGTAAACCCATTCTTCCCGTGTCGATTCCCTACGACCATAGTCACCCTGCGTGTAGCCTATAAAATCTCGATGCGCAGGTTCGCCGCATTTCCGTTGTACCTCAAACGTACGGTCGCCCCGGTTAACCAAGTTACTGCCGCAGCGGAGCGTGTCACCTAGCGCCACCGAGACGGAGAGCGCTAGTAATAGGGCTATGGCGGTTGTGGTGTATCTCATCTGCTGTCCTAGCTACTGCCAAGATGAAGTTGTGCCGCGATACGCCCATTATTGCCTTGCTGGCTTGTATTGACATCAATTAAATAAATACGCCCTTCCTCAAGCCCGGTCTTTTCTACGAGGTATTGCTTGATGTTTTGAGCACGCGCCTGTGCCAGTCGTCGCAGAAGCAGATCACTCGTTTTCCATGAATCAAGAATGGCAGCACTCAGACGCTGCTGCCGCTCGGTATCGCTCAGGTATGTCCACTCGGCAGGCGGCTGTTGTTTAAGGCGGGTACGGTAAATCCCCTCCAGCAAGGCAGGTCGCATATCCTCCGGTACGACAAGCTGGGTGGCATCTGCGGGAACCTTGTCGCCTCGCCGCTGCAGCAAATTGTAGTACTGTGTCTGGAATTCGCGCTCCAGGCGCTGCGCAGAAAGTGAAGGGCCGTCGATCTCAACCGCGCTACGGCCTTCTACATCCAGTTGCAGCTGCGGACGCCTTTTTAGCGCCTGGGCCAGCGTATCGAGCGACTGACGCGCCTCACCCGTCAAGTTGACCGAGGCCGCTTCAAAGGGTATCTCGTTGAGATCCGTTTCTGCTCGACCTGCCAGGCCTGCCAGCATCTTGAAGGGCGATTGGACGGCCCTTGCAATGACGTTGCGCATCGTTTGCCAGATGATGGGCGCCACGCTGAAGTTAGGGTCGTTGAGGTTACCCGCGACAGGGAGAGTCAGGTCAATTCTGCCGTGGGAGTCCTTGAGTAGCGCAACCGCAAGCCTGACAGGCAGGTCGACGGCATCAGGGCTGTCAATCCGTTCACCTAGCTCAAGCTGATCCAATACCAGATGGTTTTGAGCATCCAGCTTGCTGTTGTCGATCCGGTAGTTGAGATCCAGGTCCAGGCGCCCTTTGCGGATGGCATAGCCGGCGAATTTTCCGGAATAGGGCGTGAGGGTTGTAAGTTCAACATGACGGAATGCTGCTGTTACGTTGAGTTTGTTGAGCGGATCCAGTGGGTTCAGACGACCTTTGATATTGACGGGTGCAAAGCGATCCACCTTGCCGGTCAGGCTTATTTCCGCCGGATCGGAGGCCTTTGTATCCAGCGTGCCGACCTGACCGTTCAGCTCCTGAATAGCTGTTATGAAGCTGGGCGTAAGGCTATAGTCTGCAAAATTGGCCGAGCCGTTAACGACATGAATACCGCCGATGTGCAGGGTTAGCGGAGTGGTGTTGTCAGGTGCTTCGTCTTTGGGTTGAGGAATCAGCAGCTGACGAAAGTTGGTGGTCAGGTCTTCGTTGATAATAAGACGGGCATAGGGGCGCAGCAGGGTAATGTCATCAATGGCGAGACGCTGGCCATGCTCGTAGCTGATACCTTTGAGCGTAAGCGTTTGCCAGCGCAGGAAGTCACGCTGGCGCTGGGTATCTAGAGTATGTAGCTGGGTGAGCTGGGCCTGCCCGGTCACGGACAAGGCAAGAGGCGCTGTATCATGGAGAGAGAGGTTGATGTCGCTTGCCAGCATGCCGCTCCGCACTTCAAGGCGGATATAGGGGGCAATATAGGCTTGGGCCAGACGCAGGTCGATATCATTATTCACGATATGCAGGCGAGCGGTCACAGGACTCAGTGTCAGCTCACCGCTAACCTCAAGCTGCCCATGTAGACCAACTTGAGCGTTGAGGTTGACCGTGGTCGGCATTTGGCCTGCCAGATCAAGGCTGGATAACGCCAGGTTGATGTCTTTTATGTCCAGATCTACAGGTGCTGAAGCGGCCAGGTCTTTTATATGAAGGCGGCCGCCTTGTAGGTCAGTCTTGCCAATGCTGATCTGCCAATTCGGTGTGTCGGGCAACGCCTCGGGTTGCTCCGGGAAGGTGAACAGCTTGGCCCAATCCAGCTGACCGTCCCGATCCTGAGATACCCAGGCCTCCAAGTTTCGGGTCTCGAGCTTTCCCAGATGAATCTGGCGTTTGGTCAGGTCCAGTGTGGCATCGGCAATAGCGAGGTGGTTCAGATGTATCTGTGGCGTGGCATTGACTGCTTTGCTGGAAAACTCATCAAGGCTCAGGCTGGTCTTGGACAGTTGTAATTGAAGGGTTTTTCCTGTTTCGAGGTGGTACTGAGCATACCCATTCAACCGACCCTTATCGAGTGAAAGCGGTAACGCTTCGCTGACGTAGGCCCACCAGGGGGCCAGCGCAGCCTCCTTGAGTTCCAGGGAGCCATTAAGGGTGAAAGGGACCAGCTGGAGCGCTCCTTCGCTTGTGAGTGCACCATCCTGGCCTGCTTGGGCACTCAGGCTGTAGCGGCCTGGATTTTCTGTGCGGGTGCCGATGTTTTCCAGGGTCAGATCAATGGGGTTGAAACTGACTTCGACGGGCTGTTTGAGCTGTTGATCTCGGTAATGCACTTGGGCCCTCTGAAGGACAAGAGCATCGATGGTCAAGGGAAAAGGTGGCTCGGTTGCGTTTGCCGTAGGCTTGTCTTGAGGGTCGGAATTCTCAGACGTTTTAAACAGCTCGGTAAGATTTAGCGTACCGTCTTTCTCGAGCGTAACGTCGACAACGGGCTCTTCCAGCTCCAGACGCGCCAGATGCGCTTCCCTTCGCCATAAGCTGTTCAGTTCAAGGTCAGCATAGAGGCGCTTGGCTGCCAAGACGGGGTGTTCGGGAGAACCAATGCGAAACCCCTTCAGTTCTACTTCAAATGTGAAGGGATTGAAGGTGATCTCATCAATCTGAGCAGGCTGCGTGGTGTAACGCGTCAACTGTTGGTTTGCAACGTGCAACGCAACGCGCGGGAGAATCAAAAAACCAAGCAGGCAATACAGCAGGAGGAGCGACAACACAATGGCGGCGCGTTTCAATGCTTTGGGCATGGCGTCTATCCATCAAGAGTGCTCTCCAGTATCGCACGTGCCGCTGTGGTGCCAACGGCAGCATGCGCAAAGCGTGATCGTTACAACTGTAAAATCAAGGTCTTAAGGGGCGGTTGGCCGTCAAAGGACGGGAAGTCCTCGTCTGGCGCGATAACCTGACAGTCACGTACCGGTCTTCCTTGTTTGCTGGCGCAGCGCAGGACAGACTCGCGCCATTCTGCCATGGAGACTTTGGCCAGGTTGTTACAGCACACCAGGGTGCCGTTTTCGGCAGTAGCCAGGAGCGCTGGTTTAAGCAGGCTTTGATAGTCACGCTGAAGATCTACCGTTCCAAAGGCACTTTTGGCCCAGGCCGGTGGATCAAGAAACACAAGGTCGAATTGCTTTGGGTCCAGGCGAGGATAACTGGGCAAGCGCTGGCCTCGACGATGAGTGATAGGTAAGCCGGCTAGCTGGCGAATAGCGGGGAAATAGTCCGACTGAACGAACTGCATGGGCGGCAATGAAGGATTGAGAGTACCGTTTTCCTGACCTACAGCCAGATTGCGCGTAGCGAAGTCCAGATTCCAGACCTCCTGCGCTCCACCAGCCGCAGCGCAGAGTCCTACACCGCAGGTATAGGCAAATAGATTCAGGACTGACTTGTCCTGGCTGTTCTGCTTGACCCAGCCTCGTGCGTTACGCAAGTCAAGAAAGAGTAACGGGTCTTGGCCGGCATGGCGGCCCCGCACACGATAGGTCAAGCCCCATTCGTGAGCGGCGGTGGCTTCCAGTGCATCTGGTTCGGTTGTATGGGCGGTGCTGCTGCGATCAATCCGGGAATTGCCTTGCGACCGGTCGTTATAGACGAGAAATAATTCCTGGCCCAAAAAACGCTGAACCTGCTGATGCAGTGCAAGGATTACGTCATTTTCAACAGGGGCATGAAAGCTCTGAATCAGTAACTGCGGGCCGTACCGGTCGAGCGTAAGTCCTGCTGCTCCCTCCTGTGATCCATGAAACAGTCGATAGCAGTCCGTACCCTGGGTGTGGAGTCGTACCAGGAGCGACTCACGGCGGGACAATGCTGCGTCCAGAGCAGAGAAAAGGGTTTGCATGAGCAGGCCTTGAAGCGAAGAGCAATAAAGGCGTACAGAATACAGATTATTGTGGGCTGCCGTGCGACCGATCAGGGCTTGGTGGGCTGACCCATGCGGCGGCGTGCCCGATGTGAAGAGCCGTTGCGAACCGCCCAGCGTAACAGGGGGGCTGTACGGTTGACGCCGGCCCTTACCAGATGCCGCTCCGCATGGCCGGGCAGGATATCCAGTTGCTGAGCGGCCCATTCGGGTAGCAGATCAATCCCTGCTCTCATGATCAGTGAACCGAATGGCTTGGCCAGCGCACTGGGGGCTGGGGCTGAAAGCAGGATCTGCGTAATCTCGCGTGTACGTTCATCGCAGACCAGCTCTGGGCGCATCGTATTGAGGTAATGTTCGATTTCTACCCGTGATACCGGGACTTGCTGAGCGCCCAGTTGTCTGGCAATCAGGGAAACTTCTCGGTAATAACGGTCCTGCTCCGCAAGGGAAAAGTGGGGATTGAAATAGCGAAGGTAGGCTTTCAGGAAGCTGCTTACCTCTGCGACATGTACCCACGTCAAAAGATCAGGGTCATCGGCTGCGTAAGGGCGTCCATCCAGGGCAACTCCTTTGATATGGCCATGAATCATCCGGACTTTTTTGATCAACCGTTGTGCATCGGCTTGGTTGCCAAAGGTAGTGGCGGCAATGAATTGGCCGGTACGCCGTAATCGGCCCAGCATATCTTCTCGAAAGCGGGAGTGATCCCAGACACCTGCCAGTGCCAAGGGATGCAGCATTTGCAGAAGCAGGGCGGCGACCCCGCCGACCATCATGCAGGTAAAGTCACTGTGTACCTTCCAGCAGGCGGAATCAGGTCCGAACAAGCCAGGGTCCCCAGGTGGGTTTTCGTAATCGACTCCGCCCAGGCTTAGCCCGGTAAGGCTCATGACCTGACTTTCAATACGGCGTCGCAGGATTTCCATTACAGCCCCAAATGATGCTTCCTCACGTAAAGCTTAATGGATAACGAGCCGCCAGACATCCAATGCTATGCCCGGCGGCGGTTTTACTCACTTTTTGGCTGCAAGATTCTGCCGATGCTCAATCAGCTCCTGCACGACAGAAGGATCAGCCAGGGTGGAGGTATCGCCCAGAGTGTCCAGCTCATCACAGGCAATCTTGCGCAGGATACGTCGCATGATCTTGCCAGAGCGTGTCTTGGGTAGCCGCGGCGCCCACTGGAGGAAGTCCGGTTTTGCAAAGCTGCCAATCTCGGAACTGACCTGAGCCAGCAGGCGCTTTTTCAGCTCATCCGTGGGTTGCACACCGCCCATTGGGGTGACAAATGCATAGACGCACTGGCCTTTCACATCATGGGGGCAGCCTACTACAGCGGCCTCGGCCACTTCGTCATGCAAGGCCAGCACGCTTTCCACTTCTGCCGTGCCGATCCGGTGGCCGGATACGTTGATTACGTCATCCACGCGGCCGGTAATCCAGTAATACCCATCTTCATCACGGCGGGCACCGTCACCGGTGAAATAGTAGCCGGGGTAAGCCTTGAAGTAGGTATCGATCATACGTTGATGATCGCCATAGATGCTTCGGATCTGGCTGGGCCAGCTGGCCTTGATAGCCAGAACACCTGCGGCAGGACCTTCGATCTCCTTGCCTTTGTCGTCCAGAAGAACAGGCTGAACGCCAAAGAAGGGGCGTGTAGCCGAGCCGGGCTTGAGGTCCGTTGCGCCAGGGAGCGGTGCGATTAGGATGCTGCCTGTTTCGGTCTGCCACCATGTGTCGACAATAGGGCAGCGCTTCTCACCTACGACGCGGTAGTACCATTCCCACGCTTCAGGATTAATGGGTTCGCCTACACTACCCAGCAAGCGGAGGCTGGCGCGGGAGCTTTTGTGCACATGGGCGTCTCCCTCACGCATTAGTGCCCGAATGGCGGTGGGGGCTGTATAGAAGATGTTAACCTGATGCTTATCCACGACCTGCCAGAAGCGTGAGGCATCCGGATAACTGGGCATGCCTTCGTACATCAGCGTTGTTGCCCCATTGGCCAAGGGACCATAGACGATGTAACTGTGGCCGGTTACCCAGCCGACGTCCGCTGTGCACCAGAAGATCTCACCTTCGTGATAATCGAATACATACTTGAAGGTCATTGCAGAGCCCAGCAGGTAACCCCCGGTGGTATGTAATACCCCTTTGGGTTTACCGGTCGAGCCCGAGGTGTAGAGGATGAAGAGCGGATCTTCCGCATCCACCGGTTCGGCCGGACATTCATCACTGACGTTTTGCACGGCGTCGTGGTACCAAACGTCCCGACCTTCGGTCCATGCAATATTGCCCTTGGTGCGCTGTACTACGATCACGTTGGAAACATTCGGGCATGAGGCCAAGGCCTTATCCACATTGTTTTTGAGCGGGACACATTTGCCGCCGCGGGTCCCTTCATCGGCGGTAATGACGGTACGGCAATCGGCATCCAGGATACGGTCGCGCAGGGCGTCGGGAGAAAAACCGCCAAACACCACAGAGTGGACCGCACCCAGCCGGGAGCAGGCCAGCATGGCATAGGCCGCCTCGGGAATCATGGGGAGATACAGGCACACACGGTCACCTTTCTTGACGCCATGCGCCTTCAGAACGTTAGCCAGCCTGCAAACATTCTGGTGCAACTCACGGTAGGTGATTTTCTGGGAGTCGGAGGGATTGTCGCCTTCCCAGATAATGGCGACCTGGTCCGCACGCTTGTCCAGATGGCGGTCGATACAGTTGTAGGACACATTCAGTTGACCACCCTTGAACCACGAGGCTTCACCCTTGGCCAGATCGCTATGGTGAACTTCATCCCACGGTTTGAACCAGTCAAGCATGGCTTTGGCCTGCTCACCCCAAAAGCGCTCAGGGTCTTCAATGGACTGGCGATAGAGACGCTCATAGCCTTCTTTATCCAGAAGGGCTTGCTTTTGCACTGCTTCGGGCACGGGGTAGCGATGGTGTTCCGACATGGCGGGCTCCTGTTGTGGTTGTTCTCCGCTTTCATCCACATTAGGCGCTATTTGGGCGATGGGGTTCAGCCAGGCGATAGAGTGTGTGTATTTCTGGCCGAAAGTCGTAGGCGAAAATAAAAAAACGCCGCAAGAGCGGCGTTTTGAGCGGAGCGGATTGGTCAGCCGCGATGGTGCTGGCGGAAGTACTCGATCAGACCTTGAGTCGAGGCATCTTCCGCAGCCTCTTCTCCATTGCCAACCAAATGCTGATAGACGCTGTTACCCAGCTCTTTACCCAGCTCTACGCCCCACTGGTCAAAGGCATTGATACCCCAGATCACGCTTTGCACGAATACCTTGTGCTCATAGAGCGCCACCAGGGCGCCTAGGCTGCTCGGGGTTACGCGCTCGAATACCAGCGTATTGCTGGGGCGGTTGCCCGGGATTACCTTGTGCGGAGCCAGGAATGCTACTTGCTCATCAGGCAGGCCCTTAGCGCGCAGTTCGGCTTCCGCTTCTTCAAGCGTCTTGCCGCGCATGAGGGCCTGGCTCTGGGAGAGGCAATTGGCATACAACCAGGGGTGATGGTCAGCAATGGGATGATGGCTGGAGGCCGGCACGATGAAATCGCATGGAATCACCGGGGTGCCCTGGTGCATCAGCTGGTGATACGCGTGTTGCCCATTGGTGCCTACGCCACCCCAGATGACCGGGCCGGTTGCCGTGGCGACGGGAGTACCGTCCTGGCGAACACGCTTGCCATTGGACTCCATATCCAGCTGCTGCAAATGCTTAGTGAAGTCGCGCAGATAGTAATCGTAGGTCAGTACAGCGTGGCTCTGAGCATCCCAGAAGTTGCCATACCACACACCCAGCAGGCCCAGCAGCACGGGCAGGTTGCTTTCGAAGGGCGTCTTCAGGAAGTGCTGGTCCATAGCATAGGCGCCGGCCAGCAATTCCTTGAAATTGGATACACCGATGGCAATGGCAACAGGCAGGCCGATTGCCGACCACAGCGAGTAACGGCCCCCGACCCAATCCCACATCGGGAAAATGTTTTCTTCGCTGATCCCGAACTCAACGGCTGTCTTCACGTTACTGGAGACCGCAATGAAATGCTTGTGCAGATCCTGCTCGGCGCAGCCCTGGCCAAGGCACCACGCACGTGCAGCCTGGGCGTTTTTCAGGGTTTCCAGGGTACCGAAGGATTTGGAGGAAACGATGAATAAGGTCGTTTCGGCTTCCAAGCCGGTCACCAGTTCATGGAATTCGCTGCCATCGATGTTTGCGAGGTAATGGCAGCGGACCTGCGACTGTGCGTAAGGCGTGAGTGCTTCGGCAACCTGCTGGGGCCCGAGAAAGGAGCCGCCGATTCCGATATTGACGACATCTGTGATCGGCTTGCCTGTGTGTCCTCGCCAGAGGCGGTTATGGATACGGTTGACCAGGTCGGTCATGCGGCCCAGTACGCGATGTACCTCCGGCATGACATCTTGCCCGTTCACCATCACCTTGTCGCCTAGCGGGCGGCGCAGGGCTGTATGGAGTGCAGGACGATTTTCCGAGGAATTGACGGGCTCGCCTGACAATAACGCCTTGATCGCGCCTTCAAGGTTTGCTTCACGTGCCAGGTTGATCAGCAGGTCGCGAGTCTGCTGAGTTAGCAGGTTCTTGGAGTAGTCCAGAAACAGCCCGCAGGCGCTCAATGAAAATTGCTTGAAGCGTCCTGGGTCCGCCGCGAACGCATTACGCATAGTGAAGGACTGCATATCCTGACGATGTTCTGTCAGTGCCTGCCAGGACTTCAACTCGGTAACGTTGATAGGCTGTTTGTAATACTCCATTGGGATTCGCTTCCTTCTGTAGGTATTGTCGTACGTTGTGCACTACATCTTGGGATAAAGCTTGTGGCACGCCCGGCTATAGCACGCCAGATAGAGCGCGTCAGTCAAGCTAATGATGGCCGTCAGACACGAAAAAGCCCGGGGTGTTCCGGGCTTTAGCGAAGCGGTGCTCATCCTGCTGATTAGATATCAAGCTCGAATGACAAATTATCAATCAACCGCGTGTTTCCAACATAGACGGCCAATAGTATTACCAGTTGCCGATCGGCTTCTGCCGCCGGGCGCAATGTGCCTTGCTGGCGAAGCTCCAGATAATCCACTCGCAGGCCATCCGCTTCAAGCTGCTGTCTGGCTTCGTCGAGCAGGGAAGGGTAGTCGCGGCGACCTGCCTGGATACGCTCGGCCACTTGTTTCAGCAGGCTATACAGGCAAGGGGCCGTGGCGCGCTGTTCGCCATTGAGGTAGCCGTTACGTGATGATAGTGCCAGCCCATCGGTGTCTCGAACGGTAGGCTGACCTATGATCTCGATAGGCATGTTCAGGTCATTGACCATCTTGCGGATAACAGCGAGCTGCTGGTAGTCCTTTTCACCAAACACAGCGACATCAGGCTGGACCATGTTGAACAGCTTGCTGACAACCGTGGCGACGCCTTCGAAATGACCGGGGCGGCTGCCGCCACACAGGCCTTCCGAAACGACCGGGACGCTGACCCGTGTCTGGTGGTCCATCCCTTCGGGATACATCTCCGATACGGCAGGTGCAAATAGAACTGCGCAGCCGGCCGCTGCCAGTTTCTCCTGGTCAGCGGCAAGCGTTCTCGGGTATTTGTCCAGGTCTTCGGTGGGACCGAACTGCAGTGGATTGACGAAAATACTGGCAACCACGAAATCGCTATGGACCCGCGCTGTATCAACCAGGGCGACATGGCCTGCATGCAGATTGCCCATGGTGGGAACAAAACCGATGCGCTTGCCTGAGCGGCGGGCCTCGGCGACTGCGTTTCGCAGCTCGCTGATAGTGTGTACGGTAATCATGCCGAAAATCCGTGTTCTGGTGCGGGAAAGGTGCCGCTCTTGACAGCCTGGACATAGGCTGTGAAGGCTTCCTGGATACTGCTCTGGCCGGCCATGAAATTCTTCACGAACTTGGGTGAGCGGCCTGTCAGAGCAAGGCCTAGCATGTCGTGCATGACCAGTACCTGCCCATCCGTGTCCGCGCCAGCACCGATACCGATGACCGGTATGTTGGCAGCGCGTGTGATGTCGGCCGCCAGCGGGCTGGGGACACACTCAAGCACAATCATGGCAGCTCCGGCTGCCTCAAGCGCCTTGGCATCTTCACGCAGCTGCTGGGCGCGAGCCTCATCACGCCCTTGTACCTTGAAGCCACCAAACACATTTACTGACTGAGGCGTAAGGCCCAGGTGCGCGCAGACCGGAACGCCCCGCTCAGCCAGCTGGCGAATAGGCTCTGCCAGCCAGGCAGCGCCTTCCAGCTTGATCATGTGCGCGCCGGCCTGCATCAGTGCGCCAGCATTCTGGAAGGTCTGCTCCAGTGTCGAGTAAGCCATAAAGGACATATCGGCCACGATAAGTGCGCCACGATTGCCGCGTTTTACACAGGCCGTGTGATAGGCCATATCGGCCGTGGTAACAGGCAGGGTGCTGTCGTGGCCCTGAAGGACCATGCCCAGGGAGTCGCCTACCAGCAGTATTTCGACGCCCGCCTGGCTAGCCGTATGGGCAAAGGTCGCGTCATAGCAGGTCAGCATGGTGATTTTTTCACCGCGCTGTTTCAGCGCCTGCAAAGTGGTGAGGGTAACCTCAGGCATATCAAACTTCCTCTTCAGGCTGTGTCCTGAATGGCTGGGGACATACAGTCGTATCTTTTTATTCTGGTTGATGGCTGTAGCGAACTACAGATCTCATCGCTTGCCTGCCAATTCTGCAGAGGACACAGCCTGTCTGTAGGCAGTAACAAAGGGATGGCCAGGCAAGTGGGTGCCTATAGTCTCGGCGAGTTCAGGGGAAGTCAATCACGATGTGTTACCGGAACGTTACGGTAACACTATGACTTGCAAGTCCCTTATTCCAGTCGCTCCAGGCCCACGAACGGGCACTGGTCCAGCAGCGCCTGCAACAGGCTGCCATCGGGCAGGCGCAACTCATCCGAGGCAATTTCGGCCAGAGGGTAGAGAACGAACGCCCGGGCATGCATATGATAGTGCGGTACGGTCAGGCGGGGCTCATTGATCGTGTGGCTGCCGAATAGCAGGATATCAAGGTCTAGTGTTCTGGGGCCCCAGCGCTCATCCTTGCGGACTCGACCCTGCTGTTGCTCGATGGCTTGCAGCTCATCCAGCAGCGCAAGTGGTTCCAGAGCGGTATCAAGCGCTGCGACAGCATTTACATAGCGGGGCTGATCAGCCGGACCCAATGGGTCGCTTCCATAAAAGGAGGATCGGGAGACAAGTCGGCTTTGCGGAAGCGTATTCAACGCCGCCAGCGCTGATTCAAGCTGGGTACGGGGCTCCGCCAGATTACTGCCGAGCCCGATGTAAACACGCTCCATCGATTACTCCGCTGGCGGGGTAGGTTTGTCGGTGCCAGGTGTGCGACGCTTGCGTGACCCACCGCCACGGCGGCGCTTGCGGACCGCGCCCTTGCCGTCTTCCTGACTCAGTTCACGAATCATCTCTCGACGTTGACTGTCGCTGACTTCCTGATAACGCGTCCACCATTGACCCAGGTTGCCGGTGCGCTCGCCGGCGCTCTCCCGCAACAGGAGGAAGTCATAGCCTGCTCGGAAGCGGGGGTTTTCCAAGAGCATATCGGCGCGTTTGCCTTGACGGCGAGGCAAGCGTTCCTGCATGTCCCAGATCTCGCGCATGGGAATGGTAAAGCGCTTGGGAATGGCGATCCGGCGACACTGTTCGAGCGTAATGTCGTGAGCCGCTTCCTGCATGGCTGGAATCGGTGGTAGCCCCTTTTCCTGATGGTAATCCACACGGGCGGGAAGGGCAGGCCAGAGCAGCGCTGCAAACAGGAAGGCGGGTGTTACCGGCTTGCCTTCACGAATACGTGCGTCCGTATTGGCCAACGCCTGCTTGATGAGACGTCCTGTGTATTCAGGGTTCTTTTCGAGCGCTTCAGCCGTTGCCGGGAACAGAGGGGCAAAGAGGTCATAGCTGACCAGCAGCTCATAGGTGCGCTCTGCGTTACCGCTCAGGAACAATTTGAGCACTTCATCGAAGAGACGGGAGGCTGGGATGTCCCTCAACAGGTGTGCCAGGCGGCGAATAGGTGCTGCTGTCTGCTCTTCGATCTCGAAGCCCAGCTTAGCCGCGAAGCGTACGGCTCGCAGCATGCGCACTGGATCTTCCTGGTAGCGCTGCTCGGGATCTCCAATCAGGCGAATCAGGCGATTACGAATATCCGAGGCGCCATTAGCATAGTCGAAGATACGTTCCTGGGTAGCTTCGTAGTACAGGGCATTGATCGTGAAGTCACGCCGCTGTGCATCCTGCTCCTGATTGCCGTAGATGTTGTCACGAAGGATGCGCCCACTTTCGTGGCGGGCGGAGTGAACGGAGTCTTCATCCTCTTCTTCTTCGGGGTGATTGGCACGGAAGGTCGCCACTTCAATGATCTCTCGGCCAAAATGCACGTGGACCAGCTTGAAGCGACGTCCAATGACGCGTGCATTGCGAAATTCAGCGCGTACCTGCTCAGGCGTTGCGTTGGTCGCGACGTCGAAATCCTTCGGCTCAACGCCCAGCATCAGATCTCTTACGCAACCACCGACCAGATAGGCCTGGTAGCCAGCCTTCTCCAGCCGATCCACAACGCTCAGGGCATGGCGACTAATCTGTTCACGCTCCAGCGCGTGCTGGCTACGAGGAATCACGATAGGTAGTTCAGGCTTACTGGGTGCGCGACGTAATGGCGAACGCAGGGACTGGATCAGCTTTTTCAGCATTGATAGCACTGTTCTTGAGGTCGGCGGAGCGAGCGGAAACCCGCGGTTATGGCGGATTCTAGCATTATAGGAGGGGATCTTGAATGATGGCTGGCGTGAAGCTTAAGGCACTGGGGGAGCCGAAGCTCCCCCCCAAATTGGTACGTGCTTTGTTTTTATTGTTATATCGAACCTGTTGTTTTTCTTGTCTGGTCCGTCCTGGTCGGATACCTGCCGCCAGGAGGGCTCCCAAATTCGGGGCCAAGAGCAAACGGATTACTTTGGACGCTGATGTCGTCATGATCACAATTGATCTATCCAGTGCAGGTGCTGCCTCAGGGCAGTTTTATTGTTCTCGGCCTGGTACGGGGCAAATGCTCCGCAATCGACTCTTCTCCAAAATGATCAGTTAGCTACGCCTCCGCCTGCTTGTTCTTATTGTGCTGGAGTCGTTACGTCTTATTTTTATTAGGGGTTTTACTGATTTTTTATTTTTGTTGTGCCAGATATAAAGCAGATGCTGTGCCAACTTTTGAAAATCCTTTTAAAACAATGGTTTATGAAAATATGTAGTGTTTTTTGAGGCGGGCAACATGAGAAATTCGTTACCGTTAACCTCGCCTGATGTTACGGCGGTAACACATTTTGAAATGATGGCCCTGTGTTACCCGCAAAAAAAAACGCATCGGTAACGATGCGTTTTCTGTCTATCAGGACAGGTCGGTGCTGGTAGCGCCCGTTTTTCGGCGCGGAATACCAAGCCGTTGACGTCGCTCCCACAAGCACTTGCGACTTATGCCAAGCTTGCGGGCTAATTCGGTCTCGGTCATGTGGTCCTGGTGTTCAAGCACAAAGTGCTGGAAATAGTCCTCCAGGGAAAGGTCTTCCGTAGGCTCATGGCTGACATTGGAGGAGCCCAGAGGCGTCTCGAGTGGATCAAGGAAGTGTTCGGAAAGGTCCAAATCTTCCAGTTCAATATCGATGCCGAGCAGGTCTGGTTCGATTTCGTTCTTCTCGCTGAGAATGACGGCTCGTTCGATTGCATTCTCCAGCTCCCGAACGTTACCCGGCCAGCTGTAATGGCGAATGGCGAGTTCAGCTTCCTGGCTGAAATGCATGGCCTCGCGACCCATGCGGTTGGACTGGCGGGCCAGAAATACGCGGGCGATTTCCAGCACGTCATTGCTTCGCTCACGCAACGGCGGAAGGCGCAGGGAAATAACATTCAGACGATAATAGAGGTCTTCCCGGAATTGCCCGGTCTTGGCCAACGTCTTCAAATCACGGTGAGTGGCTGCAATCAGGCGGACATTGACCTTTTGCGACTGCACCGAGCCGACGCGGCGAATCTCGCCCTCCTGCAAGACACGCAGCAGGCGTGCCTGAGCTTCCAGCGGCAGCTCGCCGATTTCGTCCAAAAAGAGCGTACCGCCATCAGCTGCCTCGACCAGGCCAGTGCGGCTTGCGCTAGCACCTGTAAAGGCACCTTTCTCATGGCCGAACAGTTCGGACTCGATCAACGTTTCGGGAATGGCAGCGCAGTTCACGGAAATCAGAGGCGCTTTTACCCGGCGTGACAGGTTATGAAGTGCACGAGCCACCAGCTCCTTGCCCGTACCGGACTCCCCCTGAATGAGCACGGTGGAATCAGTAGGGGCAACCTTGCGAATCTTCCCATACAGATCCTGCATGGGAGCACAACTGCCGATGATACCAATGTCGCTGTCGTGGACTGGCAGCGCTTCGCCGCGAGTGGCTGGACGCTCCGGCGGTGTCTGCTGCGGGGCCTGTTCGCGCTCGATGAGAATGCGCGCAACCGCCTGCAACATCTCGTCATGGTCGAATGGCTTGGCGATGTAGTCGACAGCGCCTTGCTTCATGGAGTCTACGGCAGAGCGCAGGCTGGCATAGCTGGTCATGATCAGCACCGGCTTGCCTGCAGCCAGGTCGATCAGCTCAGTACCAGGGGCACCGGGCAGGCGCAGGTCACTGATAATCAGGTCGAACGATGGAATGTCGTAACGATCCTGCGCTTCCTGCACAGAGCCAGCCTCGCTGACCTGAAACTGATTGCGCTCGAGCAATCGGCGCAGGGCCGAGCGAATGATGGTTTCGTCTTCGACGATCAAAATATGTGCCATATTGGGCTCTCTCGACGGTGGCAGAGCGGAGGCGCCAGGCAGTGGCGCATCTCGTTTCCGCTCTACGTTCCGGTTACGGCTCGATCAGGTTGTTCAAAATGACGCGGCAAATTCACACGTATACGCGTACCGCGGCCTTGCACAAGGTCGATCGGGCTGTCGATCATTATGTCTCCATAATGCTCTTCCACGATGGAATAGACCAGAGCAAGGCCAAGTCCCGTCCCTTTACCAGGGTCTTTGGTTGTAAAGAAGGGCTCGAAAAGACGGCTGATTATGGCTTTTGGGATGCCGGAGCCTTCGTCCTCGACGATAAGCGTTACCGTCTGCCCACGGGCTTCGCTACGCACCTTAATCGTGCCGGTGGGTGGCGAGGCATCGCGAGCATTGGACAATAGATTGATCAATACCTGAGCAAGCCGCTGCGGGTCGCCTTTGACCCAGTGCTCCGGATCGCACAGGTTCTGGAACTCGACATCGACGCTGCGGCGGTTAAGCGACAACAGCGAGATGGCTTCTTGTGCAGTATCTAACAGTCTGACCGGCTCTGGGTCATGTTGCCGACCACCGGCATGGGCAAAGCTCATCAGCGATTGAACGATGCGGGTGATGCGGCGTGTCTGCTCGACGATCTGTCCGCTAATCTCCTGAATTTCTGCATCCGCTTCGCGTTCTTCCTGAAGGATCTGTGCCAGGCAGGCAATACCGGTAACCGGATTACCAATCTCGTGGGCGACTCCTGCTGCGAGGCGGCCAATAGAGGCGAGGCGCTCGGAGTGAATCAGTCGATCCTCAAGCAGTTGGGTCTCACTGATGTCTTCCACGACCAGAACGTTGCCGCTGTTACCGGGAGCAAGAGGCTCATCGATAGCCGCCTTGTGCAAATTGAGCCAGCGCTGGTTGCTGTCGAGTGCCAGGCGCTGTTTGTATAGATGCTGGTCGGGAGAGCGGAGAAAGCGTTCGAACAGAGCTTTCCAGGGCTCAGGTAGTGCCGAAAGGCGCGAGCCTACAACTTGCACTGAGTCGATGTTTGTCAGCCGCTCCATGGCCCGGTTCCACATCAGGATCTCGCAGTCCTGGGCTAGCGCGCAAACACCCATGGGCAGTTCCTGCAGGGTTTGCCGGTGGTAACGACGCAAGGCGTCCAGTTCGGCTGCAAGACCTGTAAGACGGGACTGATAATCTTCCAGACGGCTTTCAATAAAATGGATGTCTTCGGTGACATAGGCCTCGCTGCCTTCCTTGTAAGGCAGGAACGTTTCGACGATATCCTGGGCGACCCGTGGCCCCATCAGGCCTGACAGGTTGGCCTCGATACGGTCTCTGAGCCGACGTAGCGCGTACGGGCGGCGCTCGTCGAAGGGAAGCAGCAGATCGCTGAGGGCGCGCTCTACTTCTTTCTGGGCGGTCTTGGCACCCAGGGGCTTGGCCAGCTGAGTAGCGAACTCCTGGGGCGAGGCGGCAATCAGCTCCCGTCGCTGGGGCCGCCTGACATTGTCTACCGCACAGGCTTCCGCCGCGCTCTTTTCCTCATCGCTGGCTTCGGTGAACAGAGAGACCAGTGCAAACACCAGAACGTTAGCGGCCAGTGACGCCAGGGCTGCCAAGTGCCAGTTGGTGGCATCGATGTAGTAGGAGAAAGGACCGACTTCGAAGCCTTTCATGAAGCCAAGCGCCGGCAGCAGCATGGTCAGCGTCCACAGGCCCATGCCGGTCAGAAGGCCTGCGATGAAGCCGCGGTGATTAGCGGTCTGCCAGTAGAGAACGGATAATGCGCCTGGTAGAAACTGCACCGTGGCCACAAAGGCAACAATGCCAAGGCTCGACAGATCGCTATGATTACCGATCAGACGGTAGAACCCATAGGCGGCCATGATGATGGCTGCAATCAATCCGCGGCGCGTCCAGCGTAACCAGCGATAGATATTGCCGTCGGTAGGTGGCTGATACAGGGGCAGCACCAGGTGGTTGAGCACCATGCCAGACAAGGCCATGGTCATCACGATGATCACGCCGCTGGCTGCGGACAGGCCTCCTACAAACGCTACCAGCGCCAGCAGCGGTTTATCCAGCGCCATGCCCACGCCCAATGTGAAATATTCCGGGCTCGTGGGAGCACCAAGAGCAAGACCGCCCCAGAGAATCGGTGGAATAGCCAGGCTCATCAATAACAGGAATAACGGAAGGCCCCAGCTGGCGCTGACAAGGGCACGGGGGCTCAGATTTTCCGTGAACGCCATGTGATACATGTGTGGCATCACGATGGCCGCCGCAAAAAAGACAAGGAGCAGGATCCGCCAGGGGCCTTCCTGCAAGGGTGTATGCAGTGTGGAAAGTGCTGTCTGATTCTGGGTCAGCCAGGTTTCAAGCCCAGAGGGACCATCGAACACGGTATAGAGCGTTACCAGGCCAACAGTACCTAGCGCGATGAGCTTGACCAGCGATTCGAAAGCAATCGCTACCACGAGTCCTTCATGACGTTCGCGAGCGGTAATCTGTCGCGCGCCAAACAGCATGGCGAACAACGTAATCAGAAAGCAGAAGGCCAGTGCCGGGCCGTCCTGTGCCGGTGCGCTGATCAGAATGCCCGTACTGGTAGCGACCGCCTGGATCTGAAGGGCCAATAGTGGCAGAACGGCAACCACCATCAGCAGGGCCGTGAGTGCGCCTGCCCAGGTACTTCGAAAGCGAAAGGCGAAAAGATCTGCCAGTGAAGACAGCTGATAGACACGGGTCAGCCGCAGAATGGGATAGAGCAGCACAGGCGCCAGCAGAAATGCGCCACATAGACCCAGATAATAGGAAAGAAAGCCGTACCCATAGTCATAAGCCAGGCCAACCGTTCCATAAAAGGCCCAGGCACTGGTATAGACACCTAACGACAGGGTATAGATGATCGGATGTCTGACCAGGCGGCGGGGGACCCAGCCTCGTTCAGTCATCCAGGCTACGCCAAAGAAAATCAGCAGATAACCTGCGCTGATGGCAAGCAGTTGGGAAATACTAAAGCTCATCGGCATCGCGTTGGCTCTGAAGAATAAAAGTAACCACGATCAGAATCAGCCAGAGTAGGTAAGGGCGATACCAGGCACCAGTCGGGTCGATCCACCAATCCATGATGGCAGGGGAAAACAGGTAGATGCCCACAACCAGGAGCAGGACCAACCGGTAGATATACATACTGCATTCTCAAATAGGCCTTGGCTGGATGGTAGCCGATGGATGGAGGGCCTGCATCCGTTAACGCAGGTCTGCCTTATCCGTTTTGAGACGATCTGCGTTGTTACCGGAGTTCAGCTTCGGCAAGCGTATGGGTACGTGGTATCCGGGCAGGCTGCCAGGATTGTATACCCCAGGTCAGAATCTCTCGGGCACTGGCGCCATGGAGCTCGGAGGATGGCTGCTGGCCTAGCGCACGCAGGGCTCTGAGCAGTAGCGGTCCGGCTTGATCGTGCGGAAGAGGCGGGGAGCGGTACGATTTGCCCAGCTTGTGTCCGTCAGGCTGAATGATCAGCGGGACGTGCAGGTAGCGAGGCTGGGGAAAGCCCAGCAGTTCCTGCAGATAGAGCTGACGCGGCGTGGAGTCGAGAAGGTCTGCACCTCGGACGATATCGGTAATGCCCTGCCAGGCATCGTCCAGTACCACGGCGAGTTGATACGCAAACAAGCCATCACGCCGACGGATAATAAAGTCGCCTACGTCCCGTCCTAGATGCTGGCGGAATTCGCCTTGTACCCTGTCGGTAAAGGCATATTCGAGCTCAGGAACCCGGATGCGTATCGCGGCCATGTCATGGGCATGCTGGGCGTTACGGCAGTGGCCTGGATACAGTCCCCCATAGCCTTCCAGCTGTTTGCGCGAGCAGGTACAGGCATAGGCCAGGCCGCTATGCAGCAGGCGCGCTACGGTAGCCTCATAGGCATCATGACGATCACTTTGCCGCTCTACAGCGCCATCCCATTCGAAGCCATAGCGTTCCAGCGTGTCGAGAATGGCTGTTTGGGCGCCTGGAACCTCACGAGGCGGATCGAGATCCTCCATGCGTACGAGCCAGCGTCCTCCTGCGGCACGGGCGTCCAGATAAGACGCAACGGCTGCAACCAGTGACCCGAAATGCAGGTAACCGCTAGGTGTCGGGGCAAACCGGCCTATATAGGATGAGGTTGTCATGGTGGGGAATGACAATCGTTAAAAAGCAAGCGGGGCGCCTGAGCGCCCCTTGATCGGTCAGGAACCGATCTGCTTTTCCTTGATTTCCGCCAGTGTCTTGCAGTCGATGCACAGACTGGCTGTCGGACGGGCTTCAAGGCGGCGGATACCGATTTCGATACCGCAAGAATCGCACCAGCCGTATTCGTTGTCTTCGATCAGCTGAAGCGTCTCGTCGATCTTCTTGATCAGCTTGCGCTCACGATCACGGGTACGTAGCTCGAAGCTGAACTCTTCTTCCTGGGTCGCACGGTCGGCCGGGTCGGCATGGCTGCCGGCATCTTCCTTCATGTGACTTACAGTGCGGTCTACTTCTTCCCGCAGTTCCTGCTTCCATTTATTCAGGATGTTAGTGAAATGGGCGCGCATGCGCTCACTCATGTACTCCTCGCCAGACTCCTCCTGATAAGGTTCGAAGCCACGGGTCAAAGGGGTGTTTTGCTGTTTTTCGTCGGTCGCCATGGATGACCCTCTCACTTTCGCTAATCCTGTCCGCAGGCTGGATACGTCTACTGGGCAAGAGGCCCCCGCGGATGCAAGCGGGCGAACTTACCAGAAGCCTTGGTGCGGCGCTACTACCTGAAGTCCTTGTTATCAAGCCCCAAGGCATATCTTGTGGGTCTTGCTCGAATTATATGTATTGGTGCCGTCTTTATAGCCTTGGTTAGAATCCCCTCTCTCTAACAAGTTCGGATAGACCATGACCAAATCATTTAGTGCGCGTAGCCGTGCCATTGAGCCCTTCCATGTCATGGCCCTGCTGGCTCGTGCTAATCAGTTACAGGCCGCTGGGCATGATGTCATTCATCTGGAGATCGGCGAGCCGGATTTCACGACAGCAGAACCCATCGTCCAGGCTGGTCAGGCGGCGCTGGCGAATGGTAATACCCGTTACACCGCTGCGCGAGGTCTGCCTGAGCTGCGCGAAGCCATTGCCGAATTCTATGCCAAGCGCTATGCCGTCAATATTGATCCCGAACGCATTATGATTACGCCCGGAGGCTCAGGCGCACTTCTGCTAACCAGTGCGCTTCTGGTCGACCCGGGCAAGCACTGGCTGATGGCTGATCCCGGATATCCCTGTAATCGCCATTTCCTGCGCCTGATCGAAGGGGCGGCCCAGTTGGTCCCGGCTGGTCCGCAGACGCGCTACCAATTGACGCCCGAGCTCGTCGACGCTCATTGGACGCAGGACAGCGTAGGTGCTCTAGTAGCATCGCCTGCCAATCCCACGGGAACGGTCCTGCACAGGGATGAGTTGGAGGCGCTCTCCAGGAGTCTATCCACGCGAGGCGGTCATCTGGTAGTGGATGAGATCTACCATGGTCTGACCTATGGGTTGGACGCGGCAAGCGTGTTGGAAGTCGATGACGAGGCCTTCGTTCTGAACAGTTTTTCCAAATACTTTGGAATGACCGGCTGGCGCCTGGGCTGGCTTGTCGCACCGTCGGAGGCTATTCCAGAGCTCGAGAAGCTGGCACAAAATCTTTATATCAGCGCACCCACGATTGCTCAGCATGCGGCCTTGGCCTGTTTCAAGCCAGACGCGATCGAGATTTTCGAGGCCCGGCGTACAGCGTTTCAGCAGCGTCGCGACTTCCTGCTGCCAGCCTTGCGGGCGCTGGGCTTTGGAATTGAGGTCGAGCCGGAAGGCGCGTTTTACCTCTACGCCGATATGTCTGCCTTTGGCGGTGATGCGTATGCTTTTTGCCAGCACTTCATCGAGACCGAGCATGTAGCCTTTACTCCGGGGCTCGACTTCGGACGCTACCGTGCCGGTCAGCATGTCCGCTTTGCCTATACCCAAAGCCTGCCGCGGTTGGAGGAGGCCGTCACACGCATTGCTCGCGGCCTCAAAACCTGGCGTCCCTGATCATCGAAGCGGAAGTAGTCCATGCAGTTTGATCCACCCCTGGAAGAGGGGCTTTTGATCCGGCGTTATAAGCGTTTTTTGGCTGATATCGAGACGGTGACGGGCGAGACCTTGACGATTCATTGCCCGAATACGGGATCAATGCTTAATTGTCAGGCAGAGGGTGCTCGTGTCTGGTTCAGCCGTTCCAATGATCCCAAGCGCAAGCTTCCTGGGACATGGGAGCTTGTAGAGACGCCTCACGGGCGGCTCGCCTGCATCAATACCAGCAGAGCGAACCGGTTGGTGGAGGAAGCGCTATTGGCAGGGGCAATTCCAGAGCTTGCCGGCTTTAGCGCGTTGCGTCGTGAGGTGGCTTATGGCGCTGAAAATAGCCGGGCGGATTTTCGTTTGACGTATCCCTCAGGAGAGGTTTTTGTCGAGGTGAAGAGCGTAACGCTCGGCTACAACATGGACTGTGTGGCAGCTTTCCCGGACGCCGTTACGGTTCGGGGAGCCAAGCATCTACGGGAATTGTCGGCGCTGGCGCGTGAGGGCGCGCGTGCGGTGCTGTTGTATTGCGTCAATCTCACAGGTATAGAGGCGGTTCGTCCTGCCGATGATATCGATCCTGCCTACGGACGTGCATTGCGCGAGGCGCTGGAGGCCGGAGTCGAGATTCTGGCTTACGGTGCTGATGTTACGCCACAGGCCATACAGGTGACTCGTCGGCTTAAGGTCGTGATGTAACTCTCGGTGGGATGAGCACGACCACGCCGTTGTGCCCTTCACAGGGCACGAATGAGTCATGACGGTGCAGCGACCAATGGATTAAGTAATGTGAAGCCGACTGATTCCGGTGTGCATGGGGAAAATGCGGGCCGGCAGCGGCTCTTGCCTGAATCCTGTTCAGCGAGTCAGGTTTGGCACATCCCGTGCTTACGCTCCCTCCCACTTTACAAACGTATCAATACGTAACCTTTTTGTAATGCGTTTACTCCGCACAGGGTAAAGCCTATGGCCTTCTGCTGTACCTAATCTGGCGGGTGATGTAACCCTTTGAAGGAGTGCAACATTGGAGTACGCGGTTATTGCTCGTTTCTTCACCTGTTTACCTATGACCAAGCGGACTCAAAAGGTCTTGTTAGGTGTCTCGCTGGCTGCAGGCATTGGCATGCCTGTGTTTGGAGCCACGCCACCTGCGCAAGGAGGGGAGAGTGCCCAGGGCGAGGACCTCAGCTACGAAGTCGCTCCGCCGGAGAAAGGAACCTATCTGTCCTCCTGGTATAACCAGAACGTGACACTGATCGGTAGCAAGGACATCAGCTTCGGTCCACGTCCCGTCGATGATATTTATCTCGAATATGAATATTTCGGGCGTAAAGGGCCTTTCGAGCTCTATGGCTATGTCGATATTCCCAAGGTATTAGGGATTGGTAACAGTCACGACAGCGGCGTATGGGATAAAGGCTCTCCCGTGTTTATGGAGCATGAGCCGCGGGTATCCATCGATGAGCTGCTGGGTCGCAAGCTGGGGTTCGGCCCTTTCAAGGAGTTCTATGTTGCGTTTGACTGGATTTATGATCACGGTCATAACCGCGAGAACCGGGGCAACACGCTTTATAGCGGGCTGGGAACGGATATCGAGACGGGGACGCGTCTCAACCTCTCTGCTAACCTGTATGTGCGCCGTCAGTGGGAAAACTATGGCGCTGCCAATGAAAACTCCTGGGATGGCTACCGGGCGCAGCTAAAGTACATTCTACCCTTGGGGACGTTCGACAACGGAGCGTCCCTAACATATGTCGGCTTTACCAACGTTGACTTCGGCTCGGATCTGCACGACAAGGCAGGCCCTGCTCGTACCGCCAACGCGACCGTCGCTACCAACGTCCTTTTATATTCCTTTACGCACCTGCGCCTGATGGCAGTGGGGCGCTATTTCCATAATGGCGGACAATGGAAGGATGGCACCGAACTGAATTTTGGTGACGGCCCCTTCAGGGCTCGCTCGAACGGTTGGGGCTATTACTTCGGCGTGGGTTATCAATTCTGATTCATAAAACGAGGCTGGAACGTTTAAAGTGCCGGCCTTTTATCTGCGAGGACCCTTTATGAGCGAGCATGCCGCCACTGAGCATGAACAATTGTTGGAAGAAGCCAAGCTGGCTGCTGACCAAACTTACTCACCGTATTCTCAGTTTCCCGTGGGCGCTGCACTATTGACCGAGGACGGGCGCGTAATTCATGGCGTAAACGTCGAAAATATTTCCTACGGCCTCACCAACTGTGCCGAGCGTAGCGCATTGTTTTCGGCCATCAGTCAGGGATTTGCTCCACGCAGCTTCAAGGCAATTGCCGTTTATGCTCCCAAGGTTCCTCTGATCAGCCCGTGCGGTGCCTGTCGTCAGGTCCTGCTCGAACTTATGGCGCCTGATGCAGTGATCATCTGCCAGGGTAGCGACGCGTCGGCCACCAAGGTCTGGACACTCAAGGAATTGCTTCCGGGCGCCTTTGATTCTTTCTAACGTCACCGAAGGCTTGCCGGCGTTCGAGTCGGCGCTTGAGGTCCTATTGTGTTCGGAGACAACACCATGATCAGTCTTGTCGGGATGGCTGTGCTCGTCGCTATTGCCGTCGTGCTATCCAGCCATCGCCGCGCTATCCGGCCGCGTACGGTTCTTTGTGCCTTTGGCATTCAGGTCGCGCTGGGGGCCTTTGCACTCTACATCCCCTGGGGCCAGACCGTGTTGGCATCGATCTCCAGTGGCGTCTCGTCGCTACAGCTTTATGCGGACAAGGGCATCGAGTTTCTCTTTGGCGGTTTGAGCAGTGCACGCATGTTCGAGGTGTTCGGCAATGGCGGCTTTGTATTTGCCATCAAAGTACTGCCGGTCATTGTCTTCTTTGGAAGCTTTATCTCCGTACTCTACTACCTGGGCATCATGGGTTGGATCATTCGGCTGATCGGAGGGGGCTTGAGGCTGATGCTGGGGACCAGTCGGATTGAGTCGATGGCAGTAACGTCGGCCATCTTTATTGGCCAGTCTGAGGTACCGCTTGTCGTTCGGCCATTTATCGCCGATATGACCCGGTCAGAGTTATTTGCAGTGATGGTTGGCGGGTTTGCAGCCGTTGCCGGATCGGTATTGCTGGGCTATGCCGGGCTGGGTGTTGATCTCAAGTACCTGATCGCTGCCAGCTTCATGGCTGCACCGGGAGGCTTGCTTATGGCCAAGCTGATGGAGCCCGAAACCGAGGCGACCCGGGACGAAGCCATCGTGGGTAACCTGGGGCAGGGCGAGAACCGGCCAGCCAACGTTATTGATGCGGCCGCAGAAGGCGCTCAGGCGGGTTTGAAGCTTGCCGTGGCCGTGGGCGCAATGTTGCTGTCGTTCATTGCGCTCATTGCCATGCTTAACGGATTGCTCGGCTGGGCTGGCAGTTGGCTGGGTTATCCGCAGATCACGATG
Organism: Pseudomonas sp. MAG002Y; assembly: GCF_019400845.1. Lineage (NCBI taxonomy): Bacteria > Pseudomonadati > Pseudomonadota > Gammaproteobacteria > Pseudomonadales > Pseudomonadaceae > Pseudomonas > Pseudomonas sp. MAG002Y. The sequence continues at coordinate 236,076 of NZ_WOEJ01000008.1, forward strand.
CAGCTGATTTTGGGTTATCTGCTGGCGCCTGTCGCATTTCTCCTCGGCGTGCCGTGGAATGAAGCGGTTCAGGCAGGCGGTTTCATCGGCCAGAAAATCGTTCTGAATGAGTTCGTGGCCTATGTGGATCTTGCCAACTATATGGATCCTGCCAAGGCGGCTGCTGCAGGCGTGCAGGTCTTGTCTACCCATACACAAATCATTGTGACTTTTGCTTTGTGCGGCTTCGCCAATTTGGCATCCATTGCCATTCAATTGGGTGGCTTGAGTTCCATTGCTCCGCAACGCCGCTCTGAGCTGGCACGGCTTGGACTGCGCGCCATGATTGGCGGGACGCTCTCCAACTTCATGAGCGCAGCGATTGTGGGATTTTTCATCTCGATATAAACCAGGCGGCGCGGCAGTTATATGCTGCGCCTACCTTGTGATGATGGATTAGCCCGGAGGACTGCCAGGATGTGGTTGGCTCAGGAAGTGATTCGTCGCAAGCGTGACGGCTTGGTACTGGAGCGCTCGGATATCAAGCGTTTCGTTGCAGGAATAACGGACGGAACCCTCAGCGAAGGCCAGATCGCGGCGTTCGCCATGGCTGTTTTTCTCAAGGGCATGACGGTCGACGAGCGCATTTCCCTTACGACTGCCATGCGCGATTCGGGACAAACGCTCTCCTGGAGCCTGCCCGGTCCTGTAGTCGACAAGCACTCCACTGGCGGTGTGGGTGATGTGGTAAGCCTCGTTCTTGCGCCATTGCTGGCAGCTTGTGGCTGTTACGTGCCGATGATCTCAGGTCGCGGCTTGGGCCATACCGGCGGTACGCTGGACAAGCTGGACAGTATTCCCGGTTATAACTGCCAGCCATCGCCTGAACAGTTGAGGCGAGTCGTAGCTGAAGTGGGCTGCGCCATCATTGGGCAGACCGCTGACTTGGCACCGGCGGATAAACGGCTTTATGCCATTCGCGATGTGACCGGTACGGTTGAGTCTATTGATCTTATTACCGGGTCGATCCTGGCCAAGAAGCTGGCGGCAGGACTGGATGTTCTGGTCATGGACGTCAAGATGGGTAACGGTGCCTTCATGGCAGAGACTAGCCAGGCGCAAGCGCTAGCACAGAGCATTGTCGCGGTAGCCAACGGGGCAGGTGTCAAAACGCGGGCATTGGTTACCGATATGAACCAGCCGCTGGCACGCAGTGCGGGAAACTCGCTGGAAGTGGCTGAGGCTATCGCGCTTCTCAAAGGCGAGATCCATAGTCAGCGACTTTGGGAGGTAACAATGGCCTTGGCTGCACAGGCCCTAGTTTTGGCAGGGCAGGCTAATACAACAGTCCAGGCCCATGAACAATTGCTCGGGGTCTGGAGAGACGGTTCCGCCCTAGAGTGTTTCGCTCGTATGGTGGCCGCGTTGGGCGGCCCGGTTAACCTGACCAAAGCACCGGAGCGGTATCTACAGCAAGCGCCTGTCGTCATGCCTGTTTTCAGCGAACGACCGGGACGTGTGGTGTCCATCGATACACGTTCGGTAGGCCTGGCTGTTGTAGTCCTGGGTGGCGGTCGTCAGCATCCGGCCGATCAGATCGATCTGTCGGTTGGTTTAAGTGAGCTGGCTTTTGTGGGCGAGGCCGTAGACGAGCAGAAACCTCTCTGCTGGGTTCATGCTGCCAATAAGGACAAAGCCCAGGAAGCAGCTGTCTCGATCAAGCGTGCCTACCGCTTGGGAATGGAGAGCCCTGTGCCCGGCAGACTGATTCACGAGTACATCTGAAGGCTGGATAACCAGTACGCACTCAGCGCAGTCGCTTTTCTCCAGGCAAAAAAAGACCCGGCAGAGCCGGGTCGAAACCGTGATTAGCCTGATGAGGAGATAACCTGAAAGGCCGACCTGCTAGTCTCTCAGTTATCAGAGCCAGTCTCGCGACCAGCTGATTCAAATAATAGCTATTCTCATTTCTGTGTCAAGCTATTCGAGAATATTTCTTATTCTCAAATAGGAAGCAGGCTTATGATTTGAGCTGCTGGCGCAACTGCGTGACTTCCTTGTTAAGCAGATCGATGCGGCGAGCCATATTCTCAATAAGGTTGTGAGCGATACGGGGCGTGCTGTACATCAGGCTTAAGAACTGATCCTTGGGAATGATCATCACTGTGCAGGGCTCAGTCGCCATTACAGTCGCACTGCGTTTCTCCTGGGTGAAAACCGCCATGGCGCCAAAGATTTCGTCTTTGCACACATCGCCTACCTTCTGATCATTGACCCGCGCCTCGGCGTGGCCTTCGATAATAATGAAGACGTGGTCAGCCTCATCCCCCTGACGGATCAACTCTTCGCCTATGGCAAATTGCTTGAAGCCTGTGCTGGGGCGTACTTCCTGGGGCTTGAGTCGCACCAGTGCATCGGAAAGCAGCGCGTTTTGACCAATAAGGTATTGAAGCAGCAGCTCCTGGCGCTGTTCGCTGCTGTGGATATGGCGAAACACATCCGAGCGCCGATAGGGAATGAGCGTGACGGGCTCGTCGCTTTTATAGGTGCACTCGGGAAGGTCCAGCCCTTGTCTCATGCCAACCAGGTCGCCTTCCTGCAAATAAAACAGGGGACGCCCCTCCACTAAGGCATGCACCATGCCTTTCTGTATCAAAAAAAGATGGTTGGCTGGCTCAAGCTCGCTCAGGCCATACAGGCAGTAAACGGAAATAGGCTCGCCTGAAGGGGAAAGTCCTTCGAGCAACTGCGCCGGAATACCCTGTAGACGGCTGATCAGCTGGTCGGCATAGGTAGGCTGCTCGCCAAGGAGATACATGGCCCTGAATCCTTTATATCAGAGGTGTGAAATAGCTCGCACAATAAGCAAGCCGGTGGACGGCGTAAATCCTCATCAGCGGAGCTTGTGAGCTATCTCGTGTTCCTGAGCCAAGGCTCTGGCCTGAGCGAGTAGGGCCTGCTTGTGTTGAGGTGTCAGTTCATTCCAGTGAATGTTGAGCAGAGCGCCCTCCAGGGCATAAAGCAGAACTTTCGATGTACGAAAACCGCGTGCACATACCGCCATGTAAGCTCCCGCCGAGCCCCGATTGCGCAACTCGTCTACCGTACGGATACCTACCGCATGTAACCAAAGTACTGACGTCTTGCCGAGATTCTTCAACAACAGTAAGTCATTACTCATCGTGCCCTCCAGGCCCGTTTTGCCTAGTGCTCACTGAATGCACTCGCCTGAGTACCTCTTCAGTGTAGCGGTCTCTCCGGGCGCTGGAGGAGGAAACGATGTGTGGAGCCTGCAATCAGTTGACCGGTAGCTTATCTTGCATGGCCTTGACGAGCGCATCCAGGTTGGTCGGATCGGTCATGTCAACATGCCGTGTTCGGATCAATTCCTGCTCTGTCAGTGCTTCACGGCCTTGCTGCTGAACCTGGACGACCGCCAGGGTCGCATCAGACGGATCACGGCCTTCAGCCTGGCGCTCGGCAAGCCACTGGGCAATCACGGTATCGCGGGCGTGGCAGTCGATAATCAGGAAGGGGACGGCTGCCGTTTCTGCCACCTGAGCAGCTGCTTCGCGCTGGGCCTGTTTCAGATAGGTTGCATCCAGTACTACCGGATAGCCGGCCTGAAGGATATCTGCCGCTAGGTGATGCAGGCGATCATAGGTTGCCTTCCCGGACTCAGCGCTATACAGCACGTCAGGCGTAGCGTCCTGAATCAACCGCTTGCGCTCGACATCCGAGCGAATACGAATCGCGCCCAGTGCCTCCACCAGTTTGAGCGCTGCGCTGCTTTTGCCTACAGCGGATACACCGTGGGTAATGGCCAGCAGGCAGTACGGAATGGCGCAGTAACTTTCTGCCAGAGACGCATAATTGCGGTAGCGTGCCAGAATTTCAGCCTTCTGAGCCGGATCGGAGGTCTGTCCGTACTGGAAGAGGTTGACCTTGGCCCGAACCATGGCCCGGTAAGCCTTGTAGAACGGCAGAACATGCAAGCCTTCATAATCGCCGGTCATCTCGAAATAGGCATTGATAAAGCGGCGGGCCAGCGTCTTGTGCTTGCGGTCTTCCAGGTCCATCGCCAGGAAGGCGGTATCGGCAATCACATCCGTCATACGGAAAGGCTCGTTGAACTCGATGCAGTCAAAGAGTACGACCTGTCCGTCCAGTTGGGTCACATTGGCAAGGTAGATGTCGCCATGGCATTCACGAATGAAACCCTCCGCCTTGCGCCGCTCGAGCAGGGGATGCAGCCGGGCAAAATGTTCCTCTGCCCAGGCCTCCAGGTGATCCAGTTGGGCAAGGTCTTGTGCATGCTCAAGCATCGGGCGGATCTGCTCGAAGTTTTGGCGCACAGGTGCCATCACCGCATCGGGCGACCCCAGTTCGTTTGAAGCATCGACAACCGGTGCGCTCAAATGGAAGCGCGCAATCTGCTCGGCCAGTGCATCAATATGCTGCTCGGTGAGTTCGCCGCGTTTTTCAATCTCGCTCAAGAGCTGACTCTGAGGAAACTCGCGCATCTTGATGGCATATTCAATAACCGGACCTTCGCCACTTATCTGGGGTGCCTCTGGACTGCCTGTAATGGGAACGACATCCAGATACAGTCCTTTCGTCAGGCGTTGGTTGAGGCGTAGTTCCTCGCTACAGAAATGCTCTCTGGCTTTCAGGTCGGTAAAGTCAAGAAAGCCGAAGTTCACCGGCTTCTTGATCTTGTAGGCATACTCCCCTGTCAGAACCACCCAGGAAATATGCGTCTCGATAACATTGAACGCGGTAACCGGGTGCGGATAGAGGGCCGGGTTCTGCAGCGCAGCGATCAGGGTCTGACTCACAAGCGGTCCTTAGCGTAGCCATGAAAAAGTGATCGCCATTATGGCTGCTGTGAGAGACCCTGCAAACCGCTGGCTGGCGTCTGCCCGCTAGAAGCAAAGTGCGTATAATGCGCCGCCATGAAACGCACCCGATCCTCTCGCTCAAAAAAACCGTCCCGCCAATTCTTCAACTGGCGCTCCCTGTCCGGCTGGGCTCTTAAATTAGGCCTGGTGGGCTTGGTCGTCCTTGCGGGATTTTCCATTTATCTCGACGCTATCGTGCAGGAGAAATTTTCCGGCAAGCGCTGGATGGTTCCTGCCAAGGTATATGCACGGCCGCTTGAGCTGTTTACAGGGCTTAAGCTCAGCAAGGATGACTTCCTGACCGAGCTTGATGCACTAGGCTATCGCCGTGAAAAAGCTATTCAGGGGCCGGGTGACGTCTCGGTAGCAGGCTCCAGCGTTGAGCTGGATACCCGAGGCTTTCAGTTTTACGAGGGTGAGGAACCTCCTCGCTCGATCAAGGTGAACTTCTCTGGCGATTTTGTCTCGGGTCTGAGTAGCAAGGACGGCTCGGATCTGGCCGTGGCGCGTCTTGAGCCTCTGTTGATCGGCGGCATATACCCTGCCCACAACGAAGACCGTATCCTCGTTAAGCTGGATCAGGTTCCGGCTGCCCTTATCAATGGACTGGTTGCGGTCGAGGACCGTGAGTTCTGGGATCACCATGGCGTTTCGCTGAAGTCGATTGGGCGAGCCGCCTGGATCAACGTTACTACAGGGCAGTTGCGTCAGGGTGGCAGTACACTGACCCAACAGTTGGTCAAGAACTTCTACCTCACCAGTGAGCGCAGTCTGACGCGTAAGCTTACCGAAGCCCTGATGGCGGTATTGCTGGAGCTGCATTACGACAAGAACGAAATCCTTCAGGCCTACCTCAATGAGGTTTTCCTGGGGCAGGATGGCACCCGCGCCATTCATGGTTTCGGTTTGGCCAGTCAGTATTTCTTTAGCCAACCGTTGTCCGAGCTCAAACTGCACCAGGTCGCTCTGCTGGTAGGAATGGTAAAAGGACCTTCCTACTACAATCCGCGGCGTTATCCGGAGCGTGCCCTGGCTCGTCGTAATCTGGTCATCGACCTGATGACCGAACAGGGTGCGGTTACAAAGGAAGATGCGGAAGCGGCCAAGCAGCGGCCCTTGGGGATCAGTAAGGCAGGCTCGCTGACAAACAGCTCCTATCCCGCCTTCATCGATCTGGTTAAGCGTCAGCTCCAACAAGACTACCGGGAAGAAGATTTGACTGGTGAAGGGCTGCGTATTTTCACCAGCTTCGATCCAATTCTTCAGCTCAAGGCCGAAACCTCCATGACCGAGGCCTTGAAGCGCCTCGACGGCCGCAAGGGTGTGGAAGGCATTGAGGCGGCCATGGTGGTCACCAACCCGGAAACCGGTGAAGTTCAGGCATTGCTGGGCGGGCGTGATCCTCGCTTTGCCGGATATAACCGGGCACTGGATGCAGTTCGGCAGGTCGGCTCTATTATCAAGCCTGCGGTATACCTGACAGCATTGGAAAGGCCGAGTCAGTACACCCTGACCACGTTCATCAAGGACGAGCCGTTCTCCGTTAAGACCGGTGATGGTCAGGTTTGGCGTCCGCAGAATTACGAACGTGATTCCCACGGGACGATTTTCTTGTATCAGGGGCTGGCTCACTCCTACAACCTGTCTACTGCCCGGCTGGGCCTGGATCTGGGCGTGCCTGAGGTGCTCAAGACCATCGAGCGTCTGGGGGTGAGTCGCTCGTTGCCGCCTTATCCTTCAACGCTTCTGGGCGCTGGTGCGTTGACTCCCATGGAAGTCGCCACCATGTATCAGACGCTGGCCAATGGCGGGTTCAATACACCGCTGCGTAGCATTCGTAGCGTTCTGGCATCTGACGGTGAGCCGCTCAAGCGTTATCCGTTCCAGATTCAACAGCGTTTCGATCCGGGCGCTATTTATCTGACCCAATACGCGATGCAGCGTGTCGTGCGCGAGGGCACAGCTCGCTCGGTCTATAACCAGCTGCCTTCATCCTTGAATCTGGCGGGCAAGACCGGTACGACCAACGATTCACGAGACAGTTGGTTCTCGGGTTTCAGTCAGGACTTGCTCGCCGTGGTCTGGCTGGGTCGTGATGACAATGGTAAGACGCCGCTGACCGGCGCGACAGGAGCCTTGCAGGTATGGACCGGGTTTATGAAACGCGCCAAGCCAACCTCACTGGATCTGCCGCTGCCCGATAATGTTGTTCAGGCATGGGTTAATCCGGCCACAGGGCAGGGGACCGATCCAAATTGCCCTGGCGCGGTCCAAATGCCCTATATTCAGGGAAGTGAGCCGCCCCCAGGGCCGGCATGTGGTGGACAGAACCCTTCCGACTCTGTCATGGACTGGGTCCGCGGTTGGTTGAATTAAGAGGGTAGAACGTGACTAAAGCGGTATGGGCGGCACTGGCCGCTACGGTAGTTCTGGCAGGTTGTGCCACGCCACAGCAAGGTGCTATTCCGGTTGTGGACTCAAGCACGCCTGTTTCCAATCAGGAGCTGGCGCGTAGTGGCGGTCGCATGCCGACTAATTCACCGCCGCCTATGGCTGCCCAGGCGCCACAGCAGGATGGCGGTGTAACGGTGATGGTGCCCGGTGATAACCCGGCGCCCATCCAGACCTTTGCGGCAGCTCCGGCTACAGCGCCTATTTCGACGGGGCCTATAACGGTGGGACCCTCTACCGGTGCGCCAGCTGCTCAGGGGTATGACAGCTACTCAGCGCCCCAGCCGGCACCCAGCACGCCTACGGGAATTCCTTCCGGCCGAAGCAGTGCGCTGTCGGCCGATGAGCAGCTCGATGGTCCCGTATTGGCCTTGCTAACAACAGCACAACAACAGCAGGGCGGCGGCGACCTTAACGGAGCGTCCTCAAGCCTGGAGCGTGCCATGCGTATCGCGCCTCGCGAGCCGCAAGTGCTATATCGGCTGGCTGAAGTCCGCCTGGCCCAAGGCGATGCCGCGCAGGCTGAGCAGCTGGCTCGACGTGGACTGACGTACGCCAATGGCCGTCCCGCCCTGCAAGCCAGTCTGTGGGAATTGATCGCTCAATCGCGCGAACGCCAAGGCGATGCCGCGGGTGCGGCTACAGCACGTCAGCGTGCCAAGGTGGGCGCCTGATGGATGCTCGCCTGTCTGATCTGGCGGAGCAATTGCTTCTGATCGAGCGAGAGTTGCGTGTACTGGGGTGGTGGGAAAGCGTGCCACCCAGCGATCAGGACCTAGCCAGCCAAGAGCCGTTCTGTGTAGACACGTTGAGCTTTGCGCAATGGCTTCAGTGGATTTTTCTACCACGGATGAAGGTCATCATTGAGTCGGACAGCGGGTTGCCTGGACGCTCAGGCATCCGCCCTATGGCGGAAGTGGTCTATCAAAACGACATGCGCAACGTGGCAACGCTTTTGGAGGCGCTGGGCGAGTTCGATCGTCTGATCGAACATCGCTAAGGCTTAATTGCAGTTCTGATTGATCGAGAATTCGGCTTCGCTGATACGCTGCTGGCGTTCTTCCTCGGTGAGCCGTCTCATTTGACCCCGACCTTCTTCGACCATGACCCGAGGATTACTGCGCAGCTGTGCCAGGTTGGTTCGCGCAGCCTTGCAGTACTCCTCACGCTTCTTTTCTTGTTCTCTGACGTCTTGCTGAACCTTCTGCTCGATAGAGCGCTGTTCTGCATTGTTCACGGCGTCGCCCGTACCATTCCCGGCTCCCGGTGTGTTGGCCTGGCCTGAAAGACTGGGTGCCGGTTTTACCTTCATTTCATCTGCACTGCGGTCAGCAGGCGGTTGCGCGCTGAAGTGGGTGACGCCTTGGGCATCGACCCACTTGTAGACCTGAGCGGCGTGAACGGAGCCCATCAAGACAAAGGCACTGCTAATGGCTAAAAACGTACGCCACATGTTGAATCCTTTAGCGTAAGGGTTAGAGCGCTCTACTATAGCGAAACTTGCCTCTAAAAAATGAGACTTCGATCTGTGCATAAATTAAGTGCATAGACGGCTTGACTTGCACCGGCTGAATGCGAAGAATCCAAAGTTCGCTGTAGAAAGCCGGCCCAAAGCTAGCTTCTCGGCAGACCATGAGGTGCCTACCCGCGCCGCCGCAGTCATACCCGTAACGCGTTACCTCGCGCTGGGTGGAGGAACTCGGTAACTCTAGAGCTCTTCCAACACGGCTTTCTTGGCAGCTGTCCCGTCGGCGATCACCGTCGCCCATGCTCTGCCTTGCAGTCGATCGAACCCCGAAAGCCCACTCGTGGGCGCTCGTATTGCGTTGAGAGGTGAAACGTGGAGCTCTTATCCGGCGCTGAAATGGTCGTCCGTTTTTTGCGTGACGAAGGCGTTAAATACATCTATGGGTATCCTGGTGGTGCCCTGCTGCACATCTACGATGCCCTCTTTAAAGAAAAAGAAGTAACCCATATTCTTGTTCGCCATGAGCAGTCAGCCACGCATATGGCAGACGGCTATGCGCGTGCGACCGGAAAGGCAGGCGTCGTTCTGGTAACGTCAGGCCCCGGTGCCACCAACGCCATTACAGGTATCGCTACGGCGTATATGGATTCCATTCCGATGGTAATCCTGTCTGGGCAGGTTGGCAGCAACATGATCGGCTCCGATGCGTTCCAGGAAGTCGACATGGTGGGAATTTCCCGGCCTATCGTTAAGCACAGCTTCATGATCAAGCACCCCTCTGAAATTCCAGAGGTCATGAAAAAGGCCTTCTATCTGGCGGAGTCGGGTCGTCCCGGGCCAGTTGTGGTCGATATCCCGAAGGATATGACCAGCCCCACGGAGAAGTTCGAATACGTATACCCCAAAAAGGTCAAGCTGCGTTCCTATAATCCGGCTGTTCGTGGCCATTCAGGACAGATTCGCAAGGCCGCTGAAATGCTGTTGGCGGCCAAGCGGCCTATCCTGTATTCGGGCGGCGGCGTCATCATGGGGAACGGTGCAGCCCAGCTGACCGAGCTTGCCAAGATGCTCAACCTGCCAGTTACCAACACGTTGATGGGGCTGGGCGGTTTTCCAGGCAGTGATCGTCAGTTCCTGGGTATGCTAGGTATGCACGGCAGTTACACAGCCAACCTGGCAATGCACCATAGCGATGTCATCCTGGCAGTAGGTGCCCGCTTTGATGATCGCGTCATCAATGGCGCCAAACGTTTCTGCCCCAATGCCAAGATCATTCACGTCGATATCGATCCTGCCTCCATTTCTAAAATGATCAAGGCGGATGTTCCGATTGTTGGGCCTGTCGATAGCGTTCTGACGGAAATGGTTGCCATCCTCAAGGAAATTGGCGAGAAACCTGCGGCAGAAGCTCAGGCCAATTGGTGGAAGCAGATTGAGGAATGGCGCAGCTCGCAGGGCGGCCTGTTCCCCTATGACAAGGGGGATGGAAGCATCATCAAGCCGCAGACGGTGATCGAGACGCTTTACGAAGTAACCCATGGAGATGCGTTCATCACTTCTGACGTAGGTCAGCATCAGATGTTCGCTGCACAGTACTATCTGTATGACAAGCCAAACCGCTGGATCAACTCCGGTGGCCTGGGCACCATGGGGTTCGGCCTGCCAGCCGCGATGGGCGTCAAGCTGAACTTCCCCGACGTCGACGTCGCTTGTGTAACAGGCGAGGGCAGTATCCAGATGAATATTCAGGAGCTGTCCACCTGTCTGCAGTATGACCTTCCCGTCAAGATCATTACGCTGAACAACCAGGCCCTGGGCATGGTTCGCCAGTGGCAAGACATGCAGTACAACAGCCGTTACTCGCATTCCTATATGGAATCGCTCCCTGACTTCGTCAAGGTGGCTGAGGCATACGGGCATGCCGGTATGCGTATCACGCGTCTGGCTGATCTCAAGCCCATGATGGAAGAGGCCTTTGCCATGAAGGACCGTCTGGTCTTCCTGGATATTCAGGTCGATACCAGCGAGCACGTCTATCCGATGCAGATTAAAGATGGGTCGATGCGCGAAATGTGGCTGAGCAAGACGGAGCGGACTTAATCATGCGGCACATCATTTCCCTTCTGCTAGAAAACGAGCCAGGCGCATTGTCCCGTGTGGTCGGCCTGTTCTCGCAGCGCAACTACAACATCGAAAGCCTGACCGTTGCTCCGACAGAAGACCCAACGCTCTCGCGTCTGACGCTGACAACCGTGGGGCACGATGAAACCATCGAGCAGATTACCAAGAACCTCAATAAGCTGATCGAGGTTGTAAAGCTGGTGAATCTGTCCGAGGGCTCCCACATTGAGCGTGAGCTTTTGCTGATCAAGGTCAAGGCGACCGGAGCTCAGCGCGATGAAGTCAAACGCACCACGGATATCTTCCGTGGACAGATAGTGGATGTAACGAGTAGCGTCTATACGATTCAGCTGGCTGGTACGAGTGAAAAACTCGACAGCTTTATCCAGGCGATCGGTACGACGTCTATTCTGGAAGTCGTACGCAGTGGTGTCACAGGGATTTCCCGTGGCGACAAGGCTCTGAGCATTTAATTTGATAAAGCCACGCGGCTAATTCTAAGGAGAATTTCATGCGCGTTTATTACGATAAAGATTGTGATCTTTCCATCATTCAGGGCAAGAAAGTCGCCATTATCGGCTATGGCTCTCAGGGCCACGCTCATGCAAACAACCTGAAAGACTCAGGTGTAGACGTTGTCGTCGCGCTGCGCCCGGGCTCTGCCTCTGCCAAGAAGGCCGAAGCGGCTGGACTGGCTGTCAAAAGCGTTCCAGAAGCCGTTAGCTCTTCCGATGTCATCATGATTCTGACGCCTGACGAATTTCAGGCTCAGCTGTACAAGAATGAAATCGAACCTAACCTGAAGCAGGGCGCGACCCTGGCGTTCGCTCACGGCTTTGCAATCCATTACAACCAGGTTGTGCCGCGTGCGGATCTGGACGTCATTATGATTGCACCCAAGGCCCCGGGTCATACTGTTCGCTCCGAGTTCGTCAAGGGCGGCGGTATTCCTGACCTGATCGCCGTTTACCAAGATGCCTCCGGCAATGCCAAGAACGTAGCGCTGTCCTACGCTTGCGGCGTGGGTGGTGGCCGTACCGGTATCATCGAAACCACATTCAAGGACGAGACCGAGACCGACCTGTTCGGTGAGCAGGCTGTCCTGTGCGGTGGTACCGTTGAGTTGGTTAAAGCAGGTTTCGAAACACTGGTTGAAGCGGGCTACGCTCCTGAGATGGCCTACTTCGAGTGCCTGCACGAGCTGAAGCTGATCGTGGATCTTATGTATGAAGGCGGTATCGCCAACATGAACTACTCCATCTCCAACAATGCGGAGTATGGCGAGTACGTGACAGGTCCTGAAATTATCAACGCCGAATCTCGCCAAGCTATGCGCAATGCGCTCAAGCGTATTCAGGATGGCGAATATGCCAAGATGTTTATCAGCGAAGGCGCAAGCAACTACCCATCCATGACGGCATATCGTCGCAATAATGCGGCGCACGGTATCGAGCAGATCGGTGAAAAACTGCGCGCCATGATGCCTTGGATTGCTGCTAACAAGATCGTCGACAAGAGCAAAAACTAATCATTAGGGCCATTAAAGGTCCTGTTGATCTCAGTTTCGGAAAAACGCGGCCACGGCCGCGTTTTTTCGTTTCAGCTCGTCTTCTGTTATAAAAGCTGTAACGTGTTAAGGATGAACCCTGAGAGGAGGGGATCATCCAAGACTTCAAGTCCTATGCAAGGAATTTTCATGAGCGAGCGTCCCGACGAAGCTAACGAAACAGCTTCCTCAAGCACTGAAAGCATTATTCCCGTCGATGAGCATTTCGAAGAAACACACGATGCCCAGGGACGAAAGATTCGCCGTCGAGGCGTCTATTTACTTCCGAACCTCTTCACGACAGCCGCGCTTTTTGCAGGACTTTATTCAATCATCAAGTCCATTGCGGCACAGACTGCATTTATCCAGGGACAGTCGGAAGAGGCTGCTGTAGGGTTTGCAGCAGCAGCGGCAGCCATTTTTATCGCCATGATCCTTGATGGATTGGATGGTCGTGTTGCACGCTTGACCAATACCCAGAGTGCTTTTGGGGAACAGTACGATTCGCTGTCCGACATGGTGGCCTTTGGTGTGGCGCCGGCCATTCTTGCATTTGAATGGGCTCTGATCAGTCTAGGCAATGTAGGTTGGGCTGTGGCCTTTATCTATGTGGCAGGTGCAGCACTTCGACTGGCGCGTTTCAACACTCAGATCGGCTCCGTCGATAAGCGTTACTTCATTGGATTGGCCAGTCCGTCCGCCGCTGCGCTAGTTGCCGGAACAGTATGGTGCTTTAGCGACTTTGGTATTCAGGGTTCCAAACTCTCATTCCTAGTCGCGTTCATGGTTGCTGCTGCAGGAATGCTCATGGTTAGTAATTTCAAGTACTGGAGCTTCAAGACCCTGGATATGAAAGGGCGTGTTCCGTTCGTGGGCATCCTCATCGCTGTCCTGATCTTCGCCATTATCTTTACTGATCCGCCACGTGTCCTGCTGCTGGGTTTCCTTGCTTATGCAGTGTCAGGTCCCGTCAAGGCATTAATGCGCTTTCGCCGTCATCGCGACCGCACGCATTGATTAATTACCTGATTATCTCCACAGTGAGACTACGTATCGACAGTAGTCGCTGTGGAGATTGCCATGCTGATCAACATCCCCCCGCGTTCTGCCTGCAAGCCATCTGAAATTACTCCAGAAAATATCTACCTGTCTCGCCGCCAGTTCATGGGTGCAACCAGTGCTGCTGTCACTGCTACGATGCTGCCCGGCTGGGCGCTTGCTGATGGGTCTGTTTATTCAGATGTGGAGCCAGGCAAGGCGCCTGATTGGTTTGCCGAGAAACAGTCTGCTATTCATTGGAAAGCGGCAGATGTAAAGGGTGAGTCTATAACGCCTTTCAAGGACGCCACGCAATACAATAACTTTTATGAGTTCGGTCCTGATAAAGGGGATCCCTATGCCAATGCAGGGCAGATGGTGATCGAGCCTTGGACAGTCAAGGTAGACGGAGAGGTTGGTAAGCCAGGTACCTACTCGCTGGAGGACATTATCCGGCCTCAGCAGTTGGAAGAAAGGATATACCGCCTGCGTTGTGTCGAAGCCTGGTCCATGGTTATCCCGTGGCTGGGTATTCCACTGGCAGATGTCATTAAACAGTTCCAGCCAACAGCCAATGCCAAGTACGTTCGTTTTGAAACATTGAATGATCCCCAGCATATGCCAGGGCAGCGTTCCAGTTTCTCTCTACTGGATTGGCCTTATCGAGAAGGTCTGCGTATGGATGAAGCCATGCATCCATTGGCTATATTGGCGGTAGGCATGTATGGGCGAGTACTGCCTAATCAGAACGGCGCACCCATTAGATTAGTTGTGCCGTGGAAGTATGGATTCAAAAGTATCAAGTCGATTGTTCGCATCAGCTTGGTGAGTGATCAACCGCAGACAACCTGGCAAAGCATGGCGCCAAATGAGTATGGCTTTTATGCCAACGTCAATCCGCTGGTCGATCATCCCCGTTGGAGTCAGACTAAAGAGCGACGGCTTCCTAGCGGTCTATTTAGTCCTAATATTAAAGAAACACAGATGTTTAACGGTTATGCAGAGGAGGTTGCTGGCCTATACGCCGGAATGGACCTAAGGACGCAGTATTAATGATGTTGCAAGTATGGCGATTGGTCGTTTTTATCAGTGCGTTTTCGGTGCTTGGTGTTTGGCTGTACGAGGCATGGAGTTCTGCCTTGGGTCCTGACCCTGGTAAAGTAATCATTGATAGGCTTGGCCTGGGGGCGCTAGTACTCTTACTGATAACGCTCAGCTTGACGCCCTTGCAGAAAATGACGAGCTGGAAAGGATGGGCATTGGTTCGCCGCCAGTTAGGCTTGTGGACATTCACCTATGCAGCGCTTCATTTCTGCTCTTACCTGGCCTTTGTATTAGGCTGGGATTTTTCCCGCTTGGGTATTGAATTGCAGAAGCGTCCCTATGTGATTGTAGGGTTCATTGCCGTGCTGGGGCTGCTTCCTCTAGCTCTGACCTCGAACCGTTACAGCATGCGTAAATTAGGCAAGCAGTGGAAGCGGCTGCATCGCCTCATTTATATAGCATTGGTTATGGCCTTGCTGCACATGTTCTGGATAACTCGCTCGGATATCCGCGAGTGGCTCATATACGCCTCGATAGGAGGCCTGCTGCTTGTGCTTCGCTTACCATTCATCGCCACTCAGCTAAGACAAAAGAAGATTTTTCAGTCCAGCCAAAATAAAGCTTGACCTGTGAGCGGAGGGGCCTATAATGCGCCCACTTCCGCTGCAACGGAACAGCAAAAAGCCTTGT